>NZ_NKEY01000008.1:0-255158 GCF_002223285.1 Burkholderia sp. AU16482 | reverse complement strand
AATATGAATCACTTCATAAACCTGACTTACTTTAGTGTGAGACTCTTGATACTTTCGCTATCTGATCCGAGGATCAGCTCGCTTTCATCAAGCGCCCACACTTATCGGCTGTTAATTTTTAAAGAGCATGCCTGCGAGAAACTCCGTGTTTCCCAGCAGCGCTGCGTTTTCAGCAGCAGAGAAGCGAGATTATGAACCGTGTTTCGCAGCTCGTCAACAACTTTCTGAACGACTTCGTTGCGACTGCGGGGCTCAACTTCCTGCGCCGCCGCGGCTCGTTACCACCGAACCCCAACAGCACCGCTTCCCTTCCTCCGGCGCCGCGTTTCCGTTAGCGCGAAAGAGGCGTGATTCTAAGCACCCGCCCCCATCCGTGCAAGCTCTTTGTGAAGAAAGTTTGAAAAGGCCTCCGTGCGCTGTCGCGCACGGAGGCCTTGGGCTCGACGGGCCGGAAAGGACAACGCGCGCCGCCCTCCAAAGATATGACGAACACCTCTCTTTCCTTCCGTATATAGAAAGAGGCGGAACGGGCGAGGAACCTGGCGCGGTCGAGTATCATGCCGCGACCGAACCACGCACTCATATCGATGATGGACAGCACGACTCAACCCGGCGACACCGACCTTCGCGACGAATATGCAGCCCTGCGCGAGCGTGCGATCCAGCTGGAACAACAAGTCCCGCCGCTTCTGCAACGCATCTCGGACATGTTGCCGCGCATCAGCGGCGAATCCGAACTCGCGGACACGTATCGCGAGCAGCTCGTCGGCGCGCGCAATGCGGCGCTGGTCTCGATCGAAAACTATCAGCAGGCGATTCCATTCCTGCAAACGGCCGACTCGATCATCGAGCAGCTGGACAAGGCGCCCGAGCGCGACGAAGACATCGAGTGGCGGGAATCGCTGCTGCAACGGCTGGACGAACTGATCGACGTCGCGGTCGTGATGATCGACGATGCGGACAGCTACTTCGAGCACGCCCAAGCCTGCGACCTGTCCAGCGTGCCGAAATCCATCCTCGAGGATTAAGCAGGCTCAGCCGGAATCACGCGCTGCACGAGCTTCACGTCGTGCCCGCCGACAGCCGTTCTCATCCTCCCGCACGAAACGGCTTCCCCGCGCTCGCCGCCTGGCCCGGAACCGCGCGTCGCCGCTACGGCGCATCCAGCACGATCGTCTCGCTCATCATCGGCACGCGGATATAACCGCCCGCCGCATCGCCATACGCATGCGCGTTGCCGTCGATCACGTATTGCGCCGTCAACGCGCACAAGGCGGCGTCTCGCGCATCGACGGAACGCAGCGTCGACACATCGATCCCCAGCCGCTCCAGCAATTGCCGACGCTGGTTGCGCTTCTGCTTCGCCGACGCCACGGCCTTGCCCAGCATCGCGCAGGTGATCGCATACGGATAGGTTTCGAAACTCGCGCGCCCGCCCGCGTAGCGCGCGTCGGTCAGTAACGGATAGGCGTGCGCGAGTGCACGGTAGACGCGCTCGCCCATGAACATCCAGTCGAAGAAGCCCGACGTGCTCGCGATGGCCTGTTCCCGCGACGGCGTCGGAAAGCACGAGATCCGTTCGCGCGCGAGCGCCTGTTCGGCCGCGCGGCGGCCGCTCCCCGTCCACCACAGGCTGGGCGCGTCGACGCCGACGGCGACGACATCATGGGCGAGGCACAGTGAAGGCAGCGACTCGGGCGCGATGCGCGCTTCCTGGCAGACGATCGTCGAGCCACGCAGGATCACGAGATCGCACAGCTTCCTGTCGCCGCCGACGTCGACACCCGCCACCGCGGCCGGTTGCCGTGCGGCGGATCGGACCGATCGCATGCGCGCGCCTCAGTCCGCCGGCCGTGCGGCGTACGCGGCATCGAAGATCGCCTCGAGACCGGGATGAACGCCGCGCATCGGATCGACGACCGACTTCGCCCAGTCGAAGTACGCCTGCTTGCGTTCGAGCGGCCAGTCCGCGGGCGGATGCCGGGCGATGTCGCGCAGGTTGCAGATCTTGTCGGCCAGCTTCACGAGCTTCGCGCGCCGGCTGATGGTGGCGGCGTGCTCGACCTGCAGACGCTTGCGCTCGTCCTTCGGCAGCGACTTGTCGTCGGTGACTTCCATCACGATGTCCGCCACGTCCTTGCCGAACAGCCGCAGCAACTCCTGCTCGGTCGTCTCCGTATCCTCGACCGTGTCGTGCAACACGGCCGCGACGATCACACGCTCGTCCTCGATGCCGGCCTCGTTGGCCAGCACGTCGGCGAGCGCGATCGGATGATTGATGTACGGCGACGCCTCTTCATCCTTGCGTCGCTGATTGCGATGCTTGTCCGCCGCGAACGCAATCGCGGCTACCAGCTTCTTCATATTCTCACCCCTCGTGTGGCCAGACCCGCGACCGTTGAACCGGCCGCGTGCGTTTCGGAACCGCTCATACTACCTGTACGCACCGCCCGTTCCCGTGCGCGGGCATCCCGACGCGCCCCGCATCACGCGCCGGCCGGCGCGCGCTGCAACTCGACCACGTTGACGCGCGCGCCGAATACGTCCCTCACGAGCGGCAACAGGTGGTCGTGGTGCGTCAGAAACAGCACCTGGGTGCGCGTCGACAGATCGCGCAGCGCCTCGAGCCCCGCCTTCGCACGCGCATCGTCGAAATTGATGAACAGATCGTCGGCGACGAACGGCAGCGCCGTGCGGCTGCCGAGCTGCAACTCCAGCGCCGCGATCCGCAGCGCGAGGAACAGCTGATCGCGCGTCCCTTCGCTCAGCCCCGCGACCTCGACCGACGTTCCCCGCGTGCGCCGTGCATACAGCGCGGGCGGCGTCCGCTCGGTATCGACGGTCAGCTTCGCGAATTCACCCAGCGTGAGCCCGGCGAAAATCTCGCCCGCGCGCCGGAGCATCGGCCCCTGCTTCTGGTCGCGGTAGCGATCCGTCGCCCACTTCAGCAAGCGGCTCGCCGTGGCCGCCTCCAGATACTGTTCGGCCGCGTCGCCCATCGCCGCCAGCGCCTCCTGCCGTTTCGACTCGGCGACGGCCGCGCTCGCCTGGCCGTCGATCGCGCCGAACGCCTGGTCGGCCACGACCTGCTGCTGCGCCAACTCGTTCAGCCGCTTGCCGATATCGGCCAGCGACTGCTTCACCGCTTCGAGATGCGCCGGCACGTCGGCAATGTCCTGTTCCGCCACCTCGGCCTCGACGGCGGACCGGGAAAGCCCGTCGCCGTCGCGCACCAGCGCGTCGTGCGCGGCATCGACCGCCTGCCGAAGCTGGCGCTGGCGATCCGAGCGCTCGGCCAGCGGCAGCGCCGCGTCGATCGACGCGACGCCGGCCAGTTGCAGCAGCGGCTGGATGCGCGCGTCGGCGCCGGCCACCGCGGCAGCCGCGTCCGCGACCTTGCCGTCGGCCTGCCGCACGGCCTCGTCGGCACGATCGATCGCACGGGCGATTTCCCTGGCGGCCGCGAGGCGCATCGTCAGCCGGCGCGCCACGTCCAGCCAGTCGCCGCTCGCCAGCCATTCCGGCGCGAGCGCTTCGGCAAGCCGCCGTGCGCCGGCCTCGAGCGCGTTCAGCTCCGCGCGGATCGTGGCGATCCGGTTGCGCGGCGCATCTGCATCGGCCAGTTCGGCCGTCACCGTGTTCGCAAGCCCGAGTGCACCTTCCGCCGCGGCCAGCGTCGTCGCGCTCGCGGACAGTTTCGCGTCGGCCAGCGCGTCGCGCCATTGCGCTTGCCACGCGTCGTAAGCCGTTTGCGCGTGGTCGACCCGCGAACGCGCGGTCGCGCACCCGCGTTCGGCCTCCCGCGCACGATCGTCGAGGCTGTCCTTCTGCGCGGCCGCTTTCTCGGCCGACTGGACGAACGTCTCGGCGACGGCGACGAGCGCGACCAGCCCGTCCGACTCGCCGCCTCGCGATACCTTCGACAGCGCCGCACGCAGCGCGGCTTCCGCGCCGGCGCGGGCAGCGCACATCGTGTCGAATTCACGGCGCTGACGATCGAGATCGGCCTGCGCGGCGAACACCGTGTCGCGCTTCGCGAGCCAGTCGCCCATCGCCGCCAGCGGCATGCCGGGCACCGCGGCCGCCGTCGCGAGCGCGGCCCACGCGTCACGATGCGCGGCGAGCTCGCGCTCGCGTTCGTCCAGCGCGGCCTGCCTGCGTGCAACGCCGGCACGCGCCGATTCGACCTGCTGGCGCAGCGACTGCAGCGTCGCCGCGGCCTGGGTCGCGCCGAGTTGCGCATCGACGAGCTCGTCGGCCAAGCGCATCGCGTCGTCGAGCGCCGGTGCGCCCGCGGCGAGCTCGACGGCGCCGCTGCGAATCTCGCCCCACGCGCCGTCGCGACGCGCACGCGCCGCCAGCACGTCGGCGGTCGTGACGACCTTGTGGTTCTCCGCGAAATGCTTCTCCTGCAGTTCGAGCCGTTCGAGCTCTTCGAGCGCGCCATCCCGCGCGTCGCGCGCGGCAGCGGCCGCGCTGGCACGTTCGCTGTCTTCCTTGAGCAGCGCGCCGAGCCGCGCCGCCGACGGCACGTCGAGCGCACGCAGCGCATCGACCGGCATGCGCCACTGGCCGAGCGCGTCGAGCGCGCCGGCCAGCGTGCGTTCGGCGGCCGCGATTTCATGCGCCAGCGCCTGCTCGCGCGCGCCGCTGTTGCGAAAGCCCTGCGCATCGGCCAGCGCCGCGCGCAACGCTTCCGGCACGTCGACGGTCGACAGGCGCGCTTGTTGTTCCCGTACCTGCGCCAGCTCGCGTGTGCGTTCGTCGAGCGATTCGCGCGCGCCGGCGAGCGCCTGGTGCAGCGCGCCGTGTTCGCGCAGCAGGTTCGCGACGGTCTTCAGCGACAGCGCCGTCGGCAACGCGGCGCGCAGCGACGCTTCGTCCGCCGGCCAGCCGAGCTGCGCGGCCGCCGACAACGCGGCGGACAGGTGCCGCTCGACGTCCGCGCCGAGCAACAGCAGATCCTGCGCGTGATTCGTGCACGCGGCGCGCAGCCGATCGAGCGCCTCGATATCGGCTTCGAGCGCCAACGCGTCGACGTCCGCGGCGATCGCATCGCGCGCCTGCCGCTTCGCGAGCAGGTCGGCCCGCCGCTCCTCGAGCACCTTCTGCTCGGCCGCGAGATCGCCCTGTGCCTTCAGCAGATCCGCATACGCGGTCGGCGGCAACTCGATCACCGCGCCCAGTTCGGCCAGCGCCGCATCCTTGACCGTCAGCTCCTTCAGGTACGGCGCGAGCCGCCGCACGCGTTCGAGCTTCGAGCGCAGCCCTTCGAGCCGGCGCTGTTCCGCCCGCGCCTGCTCGATCTGCTGCTCGACCGCTTCGCGCGCTTCCTTGCGATCGACCCAGTCGCGCGTGCGCACCTGGACCGCCTTCAGTTCGGCCACGGCTTCGTTGAATGCGGTTTCGGCCAGCGCAAACGCGCTGCCGCTGCGACGCGGCGCCCACAATTCGAGCGCGCGCGCGTCGAGCTCCTCGCGCACCGGCCCGAGGCTGCCGACGCCGGCAGCCGATTCGAACAGGACCTGGCCGAGCTTGTCCGATGCGTCGAGAATGCTGCGCCCGCCATCGACCAGCCGCCCGTGATCGAGCCCGAACATCTGCTCGAAGAATTCGCGCGTCGCGCCATCGAGAATCGACGCCAGATAGTCGTCGGGCAGCTTGTCGTCGGCAGGCGTGCGCAACGGACTGCGCCCGCGCGCACGGTGGAACACGAATTCGCCCGCACCGCTCTCCAGCACGCCGCCGATCCGCAGTTCGGGCGTGCTGTGCAGGAAATCGAGCGGCGTCTGCAGCTTCATCCCGAACAGCAACTCGGACACGGCCGTGCGGATCGTCGACTTGCCGGCCTCGTTCGGCCCGACGATCACATGAAAATCCTCGCCGGCCGACGGGAAACGCAGCGTCTCGTCGGTGAACTTGCCGTACTTGATCAGATCGAGCTGGCGGATGCGCATCGCTTACTCCCCCCTCGCCAGCCGCGCGAGCAACGCGGGCCCGACCTGCTCGACCAGCGCCGTCAGTTCGCCCGCGCGCGCCAGCGTCAGCAACGGCACGTCCTCCTTCACGTCGCTGCGGACCTTGCCGACGAACGGCTTCAGGTCGCGTTCGAGCAGCGCGAGGAAATCCGGATCGTGCGCGGCGTCGGCCAGGATCTGCTTCAGGTCCTCCAGCGCTTCGAGCGGCTCGCTTTCGCCCGGCTGCCGATCGGCGGCGGACGTCGCGAGCCGGACCTTCTCCAGCCACAGCCGCTCGTTGCCGATGATGCCGATCTGGTTCAGCACCTCCGCACGCAACTGCGGCGCGCGGCCGAAAAAGAGGCCGTGCGCGGGCGTGCGCCCGGTGACGGTGACGCGCACCGCGCGCGGCACGTGGCCGTCGACCGTCAACAGCGCCTCCAGCGACTGGCCGATCTTTCTCGACAGATCGGCCACCGACAGGCAATCGGACGCATCAACCGACACGGCTTCCCAGCGCAGCACGTCGAGATACAGGCGCTCGACCTGCGTCCTGCCTGGCTCGACCGTCACGAGCACCGCGCCGCGCCGGCCCGTCTCGCGGATATGGCGCCCCTGCAGGTTGCCGGGAAACACGACGGTGGACGGACCCGTCCATTGCTGGAATTCGTGCACGTGGCCGAGCGCCCAGTAGTCGTAACCCTTCGCGTGCAGTTCGGCCAGCGTGCAGGGCGCGTAGTTCGCATGCGCCGCATACCCTTCGAGCGCCGTGTGCAGCACGCCGATGTTGTAGTACCCGGGCACCGGGTCCGGATAGCCGATCGCGAGATTGTCGACGACGGCCTTGTCCTTGAAGCTCTGCCCGTGCAGCGCGACGTCGAATTCCGGCAGCGTGAAAGTCTCCGGCTTGCGGTGGCCGAACACGGTGACGTTGTCGGGCAGCGTCAGCTTCTTCGTCATCTCGCTTTCGGCATCGTGGTTGCCGCCGAGGACGAACGCGCGGATGCCGGCCTTGCGCAGGCGCCCCATCTGCTGGCCGAAGAAGATGCCCGTGTTGTGATCCTTCCAGTCGCCGTCGTACAAGTCGCCCGCGATCACGAGGAACGCGACTTCCTCTTCGATCGCACGATCCACGAGTTGCCGCAGCGCCTCGCGCGACGCGTTGCGCAACTGCGCGGCCGGCGCGTCGGGATACGCGCTCAGGCCGTGCAACGGGCTGTCAAGGTGAATGTCTGCCGCGTGGATGAACTTCACGAAGGTTCCTCTGTTTCATGGCGAAGGGGCGACGCCGCTCGCACGGGCTCGCCCCGTCCATCGTCGTGCCACCGGCCGCGGGGCCGGGCGCGACACATGCGACACATGCGACACATGCGACACATGCGACACATGCGGCGCGGCGGCCGGACCGGATCATGCCGCCCGTTGCAAGCGGGTCGGGATGGTACCTGAAAGCGGGTCGCGATATGCCGTTCCGCGTCGGTCCGGATGGTGGGCAAGCACGCGATACCGGCACGAACCGACATTGTGCCGCAGCACGGGCGGGCGACGGCAAAACCGCGCGCCGTGGAACGGGCCGCTCACGAAACGGTGGCCGCGCAATCGTGCGGTAGGGGCGATTGCGCTTCGGATCGTGTTTCGAGCGAAGCGAAACGGTAACGGCACGGCATGGAACGGGCGGCAGGAAAACCCACGGAATCGCCCGCGGGCAGCGCGATGCCCCGCGGGCGCCCGGCTACATGCCGTTACTCGCCGCGCGGAACGGGCGGCGGCGCATAGCCGTTGTCGTTGCCGGGAAACGGATTCGCATTGCGGCGCAGTGCGTCCTCGTCGTTTTCCTTCTGCGCGAACAGCGCGACGCCGATCACGCCGACGTTCGCGACATCGCCGTACTTCGCGTTCGCGACATAGCTGTCGGGCACGGCCGCAAAGCGGAACGCGGCGACTTCGTCGCGGCTCTTGCGAAAGCCTTCGATCGTCAGCGTACGGCCCGGATACAGCACGTAGCCGCCGTTCGTATAGCTGCCCGGCCGCCCCGACCGTACATCGAGCCCGTCGACCGTCGACACGACTTCGAACGCGCGGCGCCCCTGGTTGCGCAACACGATCATGTAGCGCGAGCCCTCGACGCCCGCCATGTGCCAGCGGCCGTTGCTGCGCGCGAGACGCAGCGGCGCGCCCTTCTCGTCGGCAAACGACAGTGCGATGTCGCCGTTCGCGAGCGCGACACGGGTCGGCAGCCGGCGCACCTGCGACGCGGAAAGATGGCCGGGCAGCACGTCGTTGTAGTAGACCGACGCGAGATCCGTCGGATTCGCCGGATCCGCGCGTTCGAATTCGACCTGCCGGGTTTCGGATCGCACCGATTCGCCCCACGCGGTACCGAGCCCGCGGCGTTCGCCGGCGTCCGGTGCGGCGGCCGGCGCGGCGGCGCTGGAGGATGGCGCAGACGGCGGCGGGGCCGCGCAGGCGGCCAGCCAGAGCGCGCAGGCGAGCGCGAGCAGACGGAACAGGAGGGTCATGACGTGATGCCTCGGAATGTTATCGGACCGCGCCGGGCGGGCCGGAACGGCGTTTTCGTATCGTCTGTCGTCACGGTGTCGATCGGACATGCCGGCCCGTGCCGGCCGGCGCCGCCATCGCGGCGGCCGGCTGTCGGGGAGCCCTGCTATTTAAGCATGGCGCGCGGGCAATGGGCAGGGGGTGCCCCGATCCGGGGATGGATCGAATGCAATACTTCCCGGCACGCACCATTCGACGAGGATCGCTCGTCGCGGCCCGACGGCGCCGGCTTCAACTTATCGTCTTGCGCCCGGCCGCGCCGGCGAGCCGGCCGTCATGCGGTGACCAGCCTTTCATGCGGGCGCTCGAGAAAACCGTCTTCGTAAAAGTAGTCGAAGAACGTACGCAACCAGTCGTTTGCCGGACGCAGGCTCGATGCGAGCACGTCACCCGCGAGCCGCTTCAGTTGGGTGACGTCGATCGGAAGAATGCGCCCGACCGTCGGATCCGCAACGGGGTTCAGTTTTCTGAGGACCGGGATCAGCATCGAAAGCGGATGCGCCGGGTCCTGCCGGACATGTTCCGCCAGCGCCGCGAGCCACGCGTCGTAGCTCATGCGTTCGATCGCGAACCCTTCGTCCTCGATGAAATCGACCAGTGCGTCGAGCGAGTTCCAGCGCGGGTTGATCACATGCACGCCCTGCCCTGCGGCGGTCGGGTCGAGCGACGCGCGTACGATGATCCGGCTGACGACGTCGACCGGAAGGATGTTGTCGAACCCGACGTCGCGCGGCGCCTTTCCAAACACGATGATGCCCTTGATCAATCGGCAGAACAGGTCGTCCAGGTTCATCCGCCCGCTCACCGCGTGCCCGACGATCCGCGCCGGACGATATACCGTGACGGGAACGCCGCGCGCGTGCGCCTGTACGAGCAATTGCTCGGCGACCCATTTGCTCTGTTCGTAGCCGCTCGTCAGGTGTTCGTGGAACGGCACGGCGAGCGTTTCCGGCAACGCGTCCGAATAACGGTCGAGCGTGCCGACGGTGGACACGTAGTGAATCGGCGCCACTCGATGCAGGCTCGCCAGCCTGACGATGTCCTGGGTCGCCAGAACGTTGACCTGCTTCAGCGTCGCGTACGGATAAACGAAGTTGACCAACGCCCCGTTGTGGTAGATCGCATCGATTTCAGCGGCGAGCGCGTCGAATGCCGCCGCCGACAAACCGAGGTTCGGCTCGCCCAGGTCACCCGGCACGGCGACGATCCGATCGCGGTGTCGCGCTTCCCACAAGCCATGCGACTGCATCGCGGCCTCGATGCGCCGTACGCCCGCCGCTGGCTCGTCGGCGCGAACCAGGCACATCACGCGTGCGTCGGTCGTCGCGAGCAGCGTATGAAGCAGGTGCACGCCCAGGAATCCCGTCGCGCCGGTGAGCAGCACCGTGCGATAAGGGCGCCACGAATACGGCTGCCGTGTCTCGATTGCCGGGTCGAGCCGGGCTTCGCCCGGCAAATCGACGATCGCCGTATCGCGACGCACATTGCCGCTCGCGATACTGGCAGCCAGACCGGCGATCGTCGGCGCGGCGAGCAGCGTTTCCATGTCGATCGCATGCTGAAGCCGCTCGCCGATCTGATACAGCATCACGGTTGCCTGCAGCGAATCCCCGCCGAGATCGAAGTAATTGTCGTGAATGCCGATCCGTTGCTGCTTGAGCAAGCCGCACCAGATTTCGTGAATCGCCGTTTCCACCATGTCGCGAGGCGCCGCATGGCGATCGTGCTTGCGCACCTCGACGTCGCCGGACAGGAGCCGGACGCGGTCGATCCTTCCTGTCGCGGAACGCGGCAAAGCGGCGAGCGCGACGATCGCGCCGGCCGACAGTGCCGGCACGCCGCGCTGTCCGGCCAGCCGGCGCGCGATGTCCGCGGCGTCGGCCGTCGCGTCCTGATGAAAAAGCGCATAGTCCCATTCTCCGCTTTCGGCGATCCGCTCCACGAGCGCGACCTCGTCGACACCCGCGCGCCGTGCAATGTCGGCTTCGACATCCAGCCAGTCCGCGGTCCATTCCTCGGAACATGCGCTCCGGTCGGGCAGCCGCGTATGACAGCCGCGCTCCGTCCGCCACGCGCCAAGCGTCGTGCGCAGCCACGTACCGTCGCGCGTGACGGTCAGGCTGCCACGGTCCGGCTTGCCGTTGCGCAACATCGAATCAGGTACCGAATGCCCCGAGACGACGAGCGTACCGAGCGCGTCCGTACCGGCCCGGTTCAGATGGGTGTCGGCGACGAACACCGATTCATCCGCGGACACCACGCCCGATTCGAAGCGATCGAATTCGTCGGCCGATGAAACCGCATGCGGAAGCGACCACGCGGGCCAGCACAATTGCCGGAAGCGTTGCGCGCGCGGCGCGAGCTCGGCGAGTCGCGCGGCGTCCGCACGCGTCAGCGAGCGTGCGTCGGCCATGATCCAGTCGGTGCGAAGCGCGCCGGCCGACAGGGCGGAGGATGCGCGGACGATGTGACGCGTCGCCTCCGGACTCAGGACGATACCGTGCCAGTGCGCATCCGGAGACGCCGCTCGCGGCAGAAACGCGGGATCGCCGGCGCTTGCGAGCTGATGCACCGACAATCCGGCGCTCAGCGCGCCCAGTACCGCCCACAACGCCGTATGGGACAGCGGCCCCTCGCCCAACGCGACATCGCGCGACGTGCCGGGCGGTAACGTCCGTTCGAACGCGCGCGCGGCTTCGATCAGTTGTGCGTGCGTATAACGGATGACGCGCCAGTCGCCATCGACATCGCGCCGCAGCAACGAACAGGCACCCTGCACCGGTTCCGAATGATCGTCGAGCGTACCGTCGATTTGCCCGTACATCGGGTCCTGCTCGTCGAAGACGTAACACATGACACCGGTCAACGGCGTATGCTGCGCGGTCGTCACGCAGCTTCGCAGCGGTTCCGGCGACCAACCGCCATCGACGACCGCATCGAACGCGGACGACGGCAGGTTCGGGTCGGTCATCACGCAATCGACGCCATACGTCAGCCCGGACAGCAGCAACACCAGCCCGGAGACGGGGTCGTCGCATGCGATCAGTACGCGCTCGCCCGGCCGATAGCCGAAACGCCGCCATTGGCGAACGGCGCGCTGCACGCGATCGGCCATCATTCCATAGGTGACGCCGTGCGCGCCGACCGGCGAATGGCGGGCGTCCAGCCGGGAAAAGGCGATTTGGTCCGGCGCGCGAGCGGCATGCGCGGCAATCCGCGCCGACAACGTCGCGCCGCCGATCGACGCATGTTCGGACGCGTCGGACGCCCTGCCGGCCCCCGTCGACGATCCTGCATCGAGCACGAGATCGCCCACTTTGCGCGGGGTCGCGCCGACCAGCATTTGAAGTAGCCCGCGGTATTGCGCAGCCATGCGCTCAATGAACGCCGCATCGAATCGGGCCGTATCGTAGGTCAACTGGAACGTCAGCGTATCCGTCGGCAATACGACGAGCGCCAATGCGTAACTCGTTTCCTCGACGGCACGCGGGTCGTCGATCCGCCACCCGCAACCCGCGGCGAGCCGATCGAACGCATCGCGGCCCGGGTAATTTTCGAATACGTAGAGCGTGTCGAAGAGCGATTGCTGGCGCGGCACTTCGCTGCATTTCAATACGTCGGTGAGTGCGCTGTGCGCATGCCGTTCCAGCCGTTGCGTATCGGCCTGCAAGCGTCGCAACCAGTCGGCCATATCGAGCTCGCCGTCGAGCGTCGCGCGCCACGGAAGCGTGTTGATGAACAAGCCGGCCATGCGTTCGATGCCGTCCACCTCCGCGGCACGCCCCGATACGACGATGCCGCCGACGACGTCGTTGCAGCCGCCGTAGCGCGCGAGCAGCATCGCCCACGCCCCCTGGCACAGCGTATTGAGCGTCACGCGGGCGACGCGGCATGCCCGGCCGGCCGTCTCCATCCATTCGGCCGGCATCGTCTCGACCCGCGTCGAGCGCGTGCGGCGCGCTTCGGCGCCGGCTGCGGCATCGCTTGCCGGCGCCGGAAATACCGACGGCGCGAATCCCGCCGGCGTGCGATAGCCGCGCAACAGATCGCGCCAATAGTCGAGCGAACCGTCGCCATCCCGTGTGCGCAGCCACGCAACGTAGTCGCGATAGTCGCGCGCGATCGCTGGAAGCGGCGCGTCGGGGCGTGAATAACGCTGAAAGACCTCGCCGAGCAGCAAGGGCATCGACCAGCCGTCGAGAATCGCGTGGTGATAGGTCCAGAGGAATCGATGCCGCTCGTGACCGAGCTGGATCAGCGTGACGCGCATCAGCGGCGCGACGCTGAAATCGAAGCCGCGCGCACGATCGCTCGCCAGCAACTGTTCGAATCGCTCGGCTTGCTCGTCGGCCGCCCGATCGCGCCAGTCGATCACCTCGAACGGCAATCCGACCGTATGCCGGACGACCTGCAACGGTTGCTCTTCATGCAGGCGAATGAACAAGGTCTTGAGTGTGTCGTGGCGATGCACGACCGTCTCCCACGCGCCGCGGAATCGCTCGAGGTCCAGCGAGCCGTGCAGCACGCAGGAAAATTGCTCGACGTAGACGCCGGAGGCCGGATCGAGTCTCGAATGGTGGAGCATGCCTCGCTGAAGAGGCGTGAGCGGGTAAATCGTGTCGACGTTTCGGGTCATCCTGAGTTCCTGTTGCGGTCATGCTCGACGAACGCGCGGTATCGCGCGCCGCCTCGTTCAGCGCTCGAGTGCGTCGATTTCATTCAACAGCGCGTCAAGCGCATCCTGGTCGACATCGAGTTGAGGAACGTCGTCGGGTGTCAGGCCGCCCGCTCCGTCGGCGCTGCAATGACGAATCAGCGTCGTCAGCGCCTCCTCGACGCGGCACATGAGGCAGCCGATGCTTTCGTCGACGCCCGGCACCCCGAAGAAGCCGGCCTCCACGGTCAGCCTGCCGCGCGACACGTACGCGACGATGTCCAGCAGGTGCGTGCGCCGTTGGCGCGGGCTGCGGATGCCCGGTGCCGGCTCGGGCGGCCCGCCGTACAACGGCGACGACGGCCCCGACAATTGCTCCAGTTGACCGAGGTAGGTAAACAGGATCGGCGCCCGCGGAAACGACGTCAGTGCCTCGTCGCCAGCCTGCGGCTTCGTGTCGAGATAGCGGAGCACGCCATAGCTCGCGCCCTTGCGCGGCACCTCGCGCAGTCGTGCCTTGACCGACTTGATGAGCCTCGACGGATCCGCGACGGTAGCCGGCGTGTCGATCAGTACCGGATAGATCGACGTGAACCAGCCGATCGTGCGGCTCAGGTCGACCGCGTCGCCGAGTGCGTCCCGGCCGTGCCCCTCGACGTCCACCAGCAGCGCGTCGCAGCCGCTCCATGCATGAAAGCCCGCGTGCAGCGCGGCAATGAGCAGATCGTTGGCGTCGGTTCCATAGGCACGCGGCGCCGTGGTTCGGAACGCGTGCGTCAGATCCGCATCGAGCGTGATCGCGCAACTGAGCGACGATTCCTGATAAGCATGCTGAACGATCGAGGTCAGCCCGTGACGCATCAGCGCGACTCGCTTCGGCCCGGCCAGCACGTCGCGCACCCGTGCGTTCACGCTTCGCCAGTAGCGACGATCGTCGTCGAGCGCATCGCCCTGCGCCAGGGCAAGCCACTGGTCGACCCATGCTTTCACGGAGGTCGTCTTCGGCGGCAACGCCGCCGCCGTGCGGGCACGCAGCCGCAGATAGCAATCGGCCAGATCCTGCAGCAGGATGCTCCAGGACACGCCGTCGATCGCCATGTGATGGACGACGATCAGTAGCCGGCTGCTCGACACGCCGGTGCTTTCGAGCCACCTGACCGCCATGAGCCGGCCGCCCTCGAGGTCGAGGCCGCTCTGCGCCGCGTCGATCGCCGCGCGCCACGTGCGTTCGCAATGCCGGCCGGCCGAGTCGATACACGGAACGATCGCAAAATCGACGGTATCGGCGCCGCCGTCGCCGGCAAACGCGTGCCGCATTCCGTCGCCGTGCGCGACGAAACGCGAGCGCAGCACGTCGTGATGGCGCACGACGACGCGGAGTGCCTCGGCCATGATGTTCGCGTCGGGCGTCTCCCCGAGCGGAACGAGCAGCGCCTGGTTGAAGTGCGACCGATCGACGTCGACGCGCTCGACGAACCATTGCGCCGCCGGACCGAGCACCGTCTCGCCGTGCACGGGCCCCTGATCGACGTCGAGACCCGGCGTCTCGCGCACCACCGTCGCCAGACCCGCCACGGTCGTATGCAGGAAGATGTCCTGCGGCTTCAAGTACATGCCGTCGAGCGCGGCCCGCGATACGATGACCGCGGCGAGAATCGAATCGCCGCCCAATTCGAAGAAATCCTGATCGACGCCGACCGACGGCTGGCCGAGAACGTCGGCCCAGATCGCGGCGAGTTTGCGTTCGATGTCGGTCGACGCGCTACGGTCGCCCCGCTCGCGCGCGCGAGGCGGCGGAAGCACGCTTGCATCGAGTGCGCCGCCCGCGTCGAGCGGCAGCCGGTCGAGCACCATGATCGCGTCAGGGTGCATCGAATCCGGCAACGCATGCTTCAATGCCGAACGAACCGCGTTTTCGAGTGCATGCGCATCCGCGTGGCCATCATCCGCGACAAGATAGGCGACCAGCATTTCCTGTGTGTCCTGAACGACGCACGCGCATGCGACGGCGGCCACGCCGGGGACCGCGGAGATGGCCTGCTCGACCGTGCCGATCGCGATCGGCACGGGCCGGTGATGCGCCGCCCGTAGCGAAGGATCCACGCACAGCAGGGCGTCGCCGCGGCGTACGACCGGCACGCCGGTGGGTATCAGCATCCGGTCCGGTGGCGCGGTTTCGATTGAAGCTCCCCCAACCGACGCACGGACGGACGCGCCGTCGAAGAAATGCAGTGTGCCGGCCTGACGATCGTCGGCGAACGTCCCGGACGCGCCGAGCGCGAACGCGATGCGCCCCGGATACGACGGCGCCAGCAATTGCCAACCTGCCGGCCCCGCCGCGAACGCGCACAGCGCCGAACCGGCGTCCGCGCACCGCACCGGGACGAAGTACGCCGCTGTGGGTGCCCGGCTGGTTGCGGCGAACGACGTCAACGGGTGCGGATGCTCGCCGTAAGCCACGAGCGCGCGTGCTCGCCCGATGCCGGCAACATCGGCACGCTGCAACAGAAGCGACGGCAGGATGAGCGACGGGCCGTCCGCGAGCAAGCGGTCGAGTTCGGCGTACGCGATCTTCGCGACCGCCGGATCGCCGGAAGCAAGCGCTTCGATCGACGCCCGCCCGGACAGTCGCGCCGCGCCGCCGACCACCACGGCCCGGGCCAGCGCCGCTGCCGACAGCCCGCCATGCGCGCCATGCGGAACGAGCACCGTTGCGTGGGCGTCGAGATGGAGCAATTGACCGACATAGTCGAGCAGCGGCTCGACCGCCGACGCTTCGCCCGCTGCAACGCCGTCGCCACGCGCGGCGACATCGCGCGCATGCACCACGTCGATCGCGTCGATCTCCCACCCGGACCAGCCGTCGCTACGACCGCGGCACACGGCGTCGGCCGTGTCGCCCGACACGGTATGGCACGCGCCGACGGCGCGGATGGCGAGCAACGCGACCGCGCGCTCGGCGACACTGCGCATCCGGAGTTCGACACGTTTGCCGACACCGATCCCGGCGGCATCCAGTTGCGCACGAACGGCGCGCACGGCATCGTGAATCTCACCGTGGCGGATCGCGCGATCGTCGAATTGCCAGACCACGCGCGATGCATCCTGCGTCATATCGGACTCGGCACAGCCGGCGCGGCCGACGAACGCATCGGCCGCGGCAATGCGGTTTCGCGCATCGTCGACAGGCTCGGCCGCGAGCGCGTACTGGCGCAAAGGACGGCTCGCATCGGCCACCACCTGTCCCACGAGGTGTGCATACTGGCTCGCGAATCGCTCGATCGTTCCGATGTCGAACAGATCCGTATTGAACGTCCAGGCGGTCAGATAGTCGTCGCCGAGATCCTGCACGTTGAGCGTCAGGTCGTGTGTCGCGCCACGCGTACCGGTGCTCGATGCGGCGAGGCGTTCGCGATAGAACGGCGCGCCGCTGCCGCCTTCGGCCGCGAAATCGCCGCGAGCCTGGTTCCAGTTGTACATCACCTGGTAGATCGGCGATCGGCTCGGATCGCGCGCCGGACGCAGTGCATCGACCAGCAGCGGAAACGGATAATCCTGGTGATCGAGCACGCGCAGCATCATGTCGCGCGTGCGTCGCAGCAGCGCGTCGAACGAATCGTCGGGCCGGACTTCACACGCGAGCACGACCGTGTTCACGAAATGACCGACCACGCTTTCGCTGCCCGGCGCATTGCGCCCGGAAGTCGGTGCGCCGATCATCAATCGCGCCTGCCCGGTATGAAGGTGAAGATGCAGTTGGTAGACCGCGAGCAGCAGCATGTACGGTGTCACCCGCAGCAGCCTGGCCGTGTCGCGCACCTGATGCGAAAGCGCCACTCCGAGCGGCCGGTCGTAGATGCGGCCATGCTCGGTTTTGCGCGGCGGGCGCAACCGGTCGGTCGCCAGGCTCAGCACCGGAAATCCGTGTGCCAGCTCGCGCCGCCAGAACGCCGCGAGATGCTCGCCGTCCGCCCCGTCGAGCCGCGCGCGCTCGTGTTCGACGCAATCCTTGTACTGCACCGACAGCGGCGGCAATTTCAGCGGCTCTCCCGCGCAGGCGAGCCGGTAAAGCGCGCGCAGCTCGTTGAGCAGGATCTCGAGCGACCAGAAATCGGCGGCGATGTGGTGAACGTTCAACAGCAGCACCACGCGAATCGCGTCGGCGCCGTCGTGTTCGTTCAGCAGCAGCTTGAGCCGGATCGGCGACTGCGTCAGGTCGAACGGGCGATTCGACTCTTCGTCGATCCACCGGCGGATCGCGGCTTCGTCGGCCGCGAACACGCGATCGACCGAGAACCGCGCATGCGCCTGCGACCCTACCTGCTGACGCGGCTCGCCGTCGATCACGCGGTACGCGGTGCGCAGGATCGGGTGGCGTGCGATCAGATAGTCGACGCAGCGGCGCAGCGTGGATATGTCGACGTCGTCGTCGAGGCGCGTCGCGTATGTCACGTTGTATGCCGCGCTGTCGGGATTGAGCTGATGCAGCGACCAGAGCGACTTCTGCGCAAACGAAAGCGGGTAGGTGCCCGCCGTTCCCGCAAACTGCTCGAGCAGCGCGATGAGCGTCGCCTTGTGGGTCTTCAGCTCGTCGACGAGCGAAGGTGTCACGGCGCCCTTCGGCGCCTTGTATTGCAGCTTGCCGTCCTGGGTCCACAGCTCGATTCCGCGCCCGGCCAGTTCGTTGATGAATTCGATCGAGCTCACAGCTCTCCTCCTTCCATTTCCACGCCGAACGTCGCTTCTGCGGACACCACGTCGATCCGGTCCGCGGCCCGCGGCGGCGATGTGCCATCGAGCGCCCGCGGCTCGCCGCGATCGAGCGTCGCCACGATGGTGCGCACGACGTCGTCGATGGTCGCGCCTTCGAGCAATCGTCCGAACGGGACGTCGACGCCCAGCTCGCCGCGCAATGCATTGCGGAATTCCGCGGCCATCAGCGAATCGAGCCCGAGCTCGATCAGCGGGATATCCGGCGCGATCCGCTCGGTCGACGTATGCAGGGTCGCGGCGATCGCATCGGTCAGGTGTCCGCGCAGCACCTGCATGCGCGCGTCGTCCGGCAACCCCGCGATGCGCTCGCGCAAGTCGGGGCCGGCACCGGCCGGGCGATTCGCCGGCGGCGCCGCCGGCACGAGCGCGGACAACAGCGTCCCCATCGCCCGGCTCGGGCTGCGCTTGATCAACGTATCGACGTCCACGCTCCAGATCTGCGTCTGCCCGTCGGGCTCGGCCACCAGCGTGTCGAACAGGCGCAAGGCGACGTCCGGCTCGATCGGCTCGAGGCCGAACGATGCGATGCGGCGCAGTTGCCGCGCGTCGAGCTGATCGACCATCCCGTTGCCGCCCCACAGGCCCCAGTTCATCGTGTGTCCGGGCAGGCCGTCCTGGTTGCGCAACGCCGTCAGCGCGTCCACGTAGGCGTTCGCGGCGGCGTACGCACATTGTCCCGGCGAGCCGATGCAGGCCACGATCGACGAAAACGACACGAAGTGCCGCAGCGGCAGATGCGCGGTCGCGCGATGCAGATTCAACGTTCCCGCGACTTTCGGCGCGAGCACCTTCAATACGTCGGTCATCGGCTGGGTGGCAAGCAGGCCGTCATCCAGCATGCCCGCCGCATGCAGGACGCCCACGAGCGGATGCGCGGAATCCGCCTCGAGCGCATGGACGAGCGCGTGCACGTCGGCGGCCGCGGCGACGTCGGCCGCCACGAATTCGACGATCGTGCCGTGCGCCTCGGCGATCGAGGCCAGCCGTGCGCGTTCGCTGTCGGCGGGCAACTGACGGCTGGCCGACACGATCTTCGGCACGCCGTTGCGGATCAACTGCTCGATCACCCGCGTGCCGATCGCACCGCGCCCGCCCGTCACCAGATAGGCGCCGCGCGCGAGCGGTTGCGCCGCGCCGGCGTCGCGTGCGACGAGCCGCGGGACGTATACGGCGTCGCCATGCGACACGAACTGCGTCTCGCCGCTCTGCGCGGCGCCCGCCAGCGCAGCCAGCGCGTTCACGCACGACGTCGCGTCCGGCGCCGGCAGATCGACCGCCAACACCGGCATGTCGCCGCTCTCGTGCATCAGGCTGCGGGCGATGCCCCAGGCGGCCGCCTGAAACGGCGACACGCGCACGTCGATACCCGGCACGCGCTGCGCCGCCTGGGTCACGATGCATACGGTCGGCGGGCCCTCCGGCCAGCGGGCCGACTGCACTTCGCGCCAGACGTTCGCGAAACGCCGGTAAGCTGCGCCGACAGCGGCGAGCTCGTCTTCCGATGTCGCATCGTCGATTGACGGCCACGTGTAGAGCAGCACGGTGGGTCGCGCATCCAGGCCTGCGAGCGCCTCGTCGAGCGCGGCGCGAATGCGCCGGGCGCCGTCCTCGCCGTCGAACGAGTCGTTGGCCGGCAGCGCCGCGATCGCACATGCGTCGCCGGCGCCGTCACATGCACGCGGCAGCATCGCATCCAGTGTGGAACCGTTGCCGATCAGCACGACGTTCGCGCGTGCGCCGGCCGCTTCATGCGTGAGCGCAAGCGGGCGCCAGACGAGCGTGTTCAGCGCGACAGGCCGCGCGGCCGGTTGAAATCGGCGCGAGTCGACGGCCATCAGCCGCAGTCCGGAGACGACGGCGACGCAGCAGCCCGCGTCGTCGTATAACCAGAGATCCGCGGTGGCCAGGCTTCGCTTCACCCGGGCTCGCACCGCGCACCACGCCGCACGCACGCCGGCCATCGGCAAGCAGGCGATCCGTTCGATGCCGATCGGCACGAAGGCGGTGTTCAGCTCCGCATCCCACAGCGCGCCCGCGACGGCCTGAAACGCATTGTCGAGCAGCGCCGGATGAACGATGCGGACGAGGTCGTCCGTGCCATCCGGCTCCATGTCGATTCGGACCAGCGCCGCATCGCCGCCTCGCGACAGCGCGCGAATCGAGCGAAACGCGCCGTCATACGCGAGGCCGGTCGCATGCAAGCGCGCGTAGAAGCCGTCGACGGGCAACGCGTCGCGGCATTGCGCGCGCCATGCGTCGAGCGCCGGCACGTCGGGGACGACGTGCGCCGTCCCGATCCGCGCGGCGCATTGCAGCGTCCATTCGGGCTCGGCGGCAGCCGTGTCGTGACACGCGTGAATGTCGATCCGCGCGCCTTCGTCGCCCGGCTGTTCGGCACCGGCCGCGTGCACGACGGTGCCGAACGTCACCGCCTTGCCCGGCTCCAGCGTGAGCGCGTGATCGAACGACACCGCGTGCGCCACGAGCCAGCGGCCGGCCGCGGATGCCGCGTCGGCGCCATCGCGCCGCGATGCGGCATCGAGCAGCGCCTCGACGAACCCTGCCGCCGGAAAAACGAGTTGCCCGTGCACCCGGTGCCCGCCCAGAAACGGCAGATGCCGATCGGACACCTGGCTCTCGTAGCGACGCGGGTCCGATCCCGGGATCGCGAGGCGCCGGCCCAGCACGCCGCGATCGGCGGCCCGACGCGGGTCGGCCGCGCGCGTCAGCACGTGCGCCCGCTGCGCCGGCTCCCGCGCATTCACCCAGTAACGGGATGCTTCGAGCGGGTACGGCGGCAGCACGCCGCGGCGCGCGGCCTGCCGCATCGGCACACCGGTGCGGGAGCGCTCGTACGCATGCCAGTCGACACGACGGCCGCACATGTAGACATGGCCCAGTGCGCGCAACAACTGCTCGGTCTCGCGCCCGTCGCTGTTCATCGACGGCAGCGCGATCACGTTGTCACGGTCTGCCCGCTCCGCCATGCATGCGGTGACGAGGCTCGACAGCGTCTTGCCGGGCCCGATCTCGACGAGCGTCGTCACCTTGTCGTCGAGGAGCGCGCCGACACCCGCGCGGAAGGCCACCGTGGCCCGGACATGCTCGACCCAGTACGCGGGGTCGCACAGGCGCTCGACCTCGAATCGCCCCGTCACGTTGGACACGATCGGAATCGCCGGCGCGCGATACCGCACGGTCGCGGCGACCGCGCCGAATTCGGCCAGCATCGGCTCCATCAGCGGCGAATGGAATGCGCGCGATGCCGCCAGCGCCTTCGTCGCGATGCCGCGCGACGCGAACAGCCGCGCGATCGATTCGATGGCGTCCGGGTCGCCCGACACCAACACGCTCTCCGGTGCGTTGTCCGCGGCGATCGCGACCCGTCCGGGGTAGTCGCGCACGGCATCGGCGACGTGACGCACGCTGGCGAACACCGCGAGCGCGCGGCCCGGCGCGGTGAGCGTGTCCATCAAGCGCCCGCGCGCCGCCACGAGGCGGCAGCCGTCCTCGATCGAGAACACGCCGGCGATGCACGCAGCCGCGTACTCGCCGATGCTGTGGCCCATCACGACGTCGGGCACGACGCCCCAGTGCATCCACAAGCGCGCGAGCGCGACTTCGAGCGCGAACATCGCGGGCTGCGTGTGACGCGTATCGTCTATCCGGTCCTGATGGTCGCCCCACAGCACATCCGCGAGCGACAGTTCTCCTTGCGTCTCGATATGACCGTCGCACGCGTCGAATACCTCCCGAAACGGCACGAAATCCCGATAGAGCTGCCGAGCCATCCCGGCGCGCTGCGCGCCCTGGCCGGTAAACAGGAACGCAAGGCGGTCGCGCGCGCCGCCAGGCTGCCCGCCCAAGACGGCCGTGGCCCGCGCCGCGTCCGACAGCGCATCGAGCAGCGCGTCGCGAGAATCCGCGACGATCGCCACGCGATGCCGATGACTGTCGCGCGCGACGCGCAGCGCGCTGGCGACCGCGTCGGGCGCCAACGATGCGTGTGCCCGCACGTGCGCCGCGCAGTCTTCGATGGTCTGCTTCAGCATCGGCGCCGTGTGTGCGGACAACGGCCAGATGTCGTGACGCGCGTGCCCGGCTGGCGCGACGTCCGCATCGGGTTCCGCGGCGCGCGGCTCCTCCCACGCCTCGACGATCAGATGCGCGTTCGTGCCGCTCATGCCGAACGAGCTGATCGCCGCCACGCGCCGGCCCGGTCGCGACGACGGCCATGCCGCATGCTCGGTCGCGACGCGAATGCGGTTGGCATGCCAGTCGACGTGCGCGGTCGGCGTATCGAAATGCAGGTGCCGCGGCAGTTCGCCCTTTTGCAGCGCGCAAACGACCTTCATCAGCCCGGCGACCGCGGCGGCCGACTCGAGGTGCCCGATATTCGTCTTGATGCTGCCGACGTACAGGTCGCCGGTGCGATTCGCATCCCGGCAGTACACGTCCTCGAGCGCACGCAGCTCGATCGGATCGCCGAGCGGCGTGCCGGTGCCGTGCGCCTCGACGTAGTCGACGTCGGCCGGCGATACGCCGGCGTGCTCGAGCGCCTCGCGGATCACGTCGCGTTGCGCACGGCCGTTCGGCGCCGTCATCCCGTTGCTGCGCCCGTCGTGATTGACGGCGGAGCCGCGGATCACCGCCCGGATCGGCCTGCCCTGCGCGCGCGCATCGGACAGCCGCATCAGCGTGACGACGCCGCAGCCTTCGCCGCGCACGTAGCCGTCGGCGGCCGCGTCGAAGGTCCGGCAGCGACCGCTCGGCGACAGCGCCTGAAGCTCGCTCAGCGCGATCGTCATCTCCGGCGACAGCATCAGGTTGACGCCGCCCGCGAATGCGACATCGGACTCGCGGGCGCGCAGGCTGTGGCACGCCAGATGAACGGCGACGAGCGACGACGAGCACGCGGTGTCGAGATGCAGCGCCGGGCCATGAAATCCGAACAGATAGGAAATGCGTCCGGCCGCGAAGGGCCGCGCGGTCCCGAGCGACGTCTGCGCATAGCTGAGCGCGTCGCCCGACACGCTCTCGCTGACACGCGCGTAGTCGTCGACCGACGAGCCGACGAACACGCCGGTTCGGTACGACGCGATCGTCTCTCGCGAAAAGCCGGCGTCCTCGAGTGCACGCCACGTGCATTCGAGCAACAGCCGCTGCTGCGGATCGATGTGCGGGGCCTCGCGCTCCGACACGCCGAAGAATCCCGCATCGAAACGATCGACGTCGTCGATGAACCCGCCATGCCTGCTGTAGCTCGTGTCGCGACGGCCCGGCCGCGGATCGTAGACCGCATCGGTCCATCGGTCGGCCGGCACGGGGCCGACGGCGTCGGTGCCGGCCGCAAGCATCGACCAGAGCGCGTCGGCGGAATCCGCGCCGCCGGGCAGGCGGCAGCCCATGCCGACGATGGCGATCGGCTCGTTCATCGCGCTGCGCGCCTGCGCCAGTTCGCGTTGCAGCGCGTCTATCTTCAGCAGCGCCTGCTTCACGGGGGTAAGGGGCGCGGCAGGCGCCCGATTGGACTCGATCATGTGTACAACTCCAGACGTTCGCGGAACGGGACTGCCGGGGGATGCGCTCAGCGCTGCAGCGCTTTGAGCAGCAGCGCTTCGGCCTGCTCGTCGGAGAGCGCCGCAAGCTGCTCCGCGGTGTGCGGCGCCTCGGCGCCGCCGTCGACCGGCGCGGAACCCGCGTGCGGGGCGGCCGACGCAGGCGCGTCGCTCGATCGCAACGCATCCGCCGCGCCGTGCATCCGCGCCAGGTGCGCCGCAAGCTGCTCGACGTTCGAACAGTCCCACAGCACGGCCGCGTCGAACGTCAGCCCGATCGCGTGCTGCACCTTCAACGAAAACTGGAGCGCGCTCATCGAATCGAAACCCATCTCGACCCATGCGGCCGTGCGCGACACCTGCGTCTCGGCGATCCTGAGCCGCTCGGCGACGATCCGTACGATACGGTCCGCGATCTCGCGCTCGAGCAGCATCGGTCCGGTAAGGGTCGAGGCCGGGGAAACGGTCGGCGCCACCACACCGTCCCGCGAAGCGCCGGCATCCTTCGCATAGGCGCCGTCGGTCCAGCTGGCGACGGCGCGCAACTCGCCTTGCAGGTACGCACGGCGACACAGCGCGCGCGCGATCTTGCCGCTGGAGGTTTTTTCGATGGTCGCCGGTTCGACCAGCACGATCGCGTGCGGCGTGACGCCGAAGTCCTCGCCGATCGCGACCACCATCGCGCGCAGCGTTGCGTCGAGATCCATCGTCCGGCGCGCGGTGCGACCGACCTCCTGGATGATCACGAGCTTCTCTTCCCCGTCCGCCTGCACCGATACGGCGGCGCCACACCCGCGGCGCAACGCCGGCACGGCGTCCTGCACGCACGCCTCGATATCCTGCGGATACAGATTGCGCCCGCGAACGATCAACATGTCCTTCACGCGGCCGGTCACGTACAGGCGGCCGTCGACGATCGCGCCCAGGTCGCCCGTGCGCAGGAACGGACGTGCGTCGGGTTCGGCGCCGGGTTCGTCGTCGAAGTGCGCGCCGAACGTCGAGCGCGTCGCTTCAGGGTTGCCGTAGTAGCCGACGCCGATCGCGCCGCCGCGCACCCAGATCTCGCCGACACCGTTCGGGTCGGCCACCGGCCGGCCATCGGTGCCCGCGATCCGGATTTCGGTGCCGGGCGGCGTGCCGCCGCACGACACGAGACTCTTCGCGTTCGCGTCGCCGGGCCGAACCGGTTCGACGATGCCCGCGGCGAGCTTCACGTTATCGACGTCCAGATAGTAGGCGCCTTCGCCACACGGCACACCCGACACGATCAGCGTCGCCTCGGCCATCCCGTAGCACGGATAGAACGACCCGGGCGCGAAGCCGTGCGGGCGTGCGGCGTCGATGAAATCGGTGACGGTCTGGCGATGAATCGGCTCCGCGCCGCAGAAGGCGACGCGCCAGCTGGACAGATCGAGCCGCGCCCCGTCGTCGGTTCCGTTGAGCGCGGCGGCGGCCAACGCATACGCGAAATTCGGCCCGCCGGACGTCGTCGCACGGTGCGCGGAAATCGCGCGCAACCATCGGCCCGGCTGCTGGACGAACGCCACGGGCGACATCAGCACGACGGACAGCCCGATCGACGCGAGCTGCAACGGCATGGACAGTCCCATGTCGTGATAGAGCGGCAGCCACGACAGCATGCGCGTGTCGCGATCATGCTGCATCAGCGTGGCGATCGACCGTTGATTGTCGATGATGTTGCCGTGCGTGATCATCACGCCCTTCGGCGTGCCCGTCGATCCGGACGTGTATTGGAGGAAAGCGATATCGTCCGACGCCGGCAGCCGCGGCAACGCCGACGTATCCCGCGCGCCCGCCTCGACGAGCGCCTCGTACGTGACGAGCTGACAGCCGGTGAAAAGCTGCTGCGTCGCGCGCAGGGTCTCGAGCGTAGCGATCGACGTCGCCGGCGCGACGATCAGCGTCGCGCCGCAATTGTCGGCAATCGCGTGCAGCTTGGCCCATTGCGCGACCTTGCGTACCTGTTGCGGATGATAGGCCGGCACGGCGACGCGCCCCGATGCCAGACATCCATAGAAGGTGCAGACGAACTCGGCGCTCGTCGGCAACAGCAGCAGCACGCGCGCGCCGGGCTCGGTCAGTTGCGCGAGTCCGCGCGCAACCCGCATCATGCCGGCATGCAGATCGCCGAACGTGCTTTCGCTTTCGATCGCTTCGCCGTCGCGCAGGATGGTCAGCGCGACACGATCGGGGCCCCGCTCGGTGTGATGGGCGAGGGTCTCGATGATGGAGGTCGGTTCGACTTCCATCTGAAACACGTTCGGATTCGGATGCGTCGTCATGGTGTGTCCAGAATGAGGTCCGTACGAGCCGCCGCGCGACCGCGGCAGCCCGCGCACGGGTGTGATCTCACGCGTCTCGCAGGAATGCGTCCGCGATCGCGCGGCGATTGAGCTTGAGGTTGCGCGTGCGCAATCCGCTTTCGACGTCGAATGCGCGGTCGGTGAAAATCACCTTCACCAGTTGCCGTTGTGCCGGCAGCGTGCCGTTGACCGCGCGGACGAGCTCGCGCAGCGCGTCGGTGACTTCGGGATCGTCCGGCCGGCGCGTCGCGATGACGACACTGAGCCCCGCCTGCGGGCCCGCCATCACGACAGCTACGTCGACACGCGGATCGCGATACAGCAGCGCCTCGATCGGCTCGGGATGGAATTTCTCGCCGTTGCTCGTGATGATCGCGTCCTTCTTGCGGCCGACGACGCGCAAAAAACCGTCGCCGTCGAACTCGGCGATGTCGCCGGTCGCGACCGCATTCGGTGCGATAAAGGTCGCGCGACTATCCTCTTCCGGCGCATCGAAGTAGCCGAGCGACAGCAGGGCGTTTCGCGTGACGACGACTTCGCCGTCTTCCAGCAACGAGACGCTGCCGGGCTCGGCCGGCTGGCCGACCGTACCGACGCGCACGTGTCCCGGCTTGTTCCACGCGACCATGCCGGCTTCGGTGATCCCGAATGCCTCGTACAGCTCGATCCCGCAATCCCAGAAGAAATCGAGCGCCGCGCGCTTGATCGGCGCCATCCCGGTGACCATGTAGCGGATGTTGCCGCCGGTCAGCGCGCTCAGCCGCTCGGCGAGCGTCGATGCGTCGCTGCCGGGCCCGGCAGCCGCGCGCGCCAGCGTATGCAGCGTCTCGTACAGCACCGGCGGCGCGATCACGAACGTCGGCCGGTGCCGCTTGAGCCCCGGAAAGAGCCCGTGGAACGGCACCGACACGAGATCGATCCCGTGATACAGGCAGAAGTAGTACGTCATCCGTTGCTGATAGTTCGCGAACGGCAGGAACGTCAGGAATCGCTCGCCGGGCGCGACGCCGAATGCGTCGCCATACAGACCGAGCAGGTGCGCGGTGCCGCCGCGGCTCATCACGAGCCCCTTGGTCCGGCCCGTCGTGCCCGAACTGAACACGAGCGAATGGGTATCGGGCGCATGCTCGACGCGCACCGGCTCGATACGCGTGTGCGAATCGCCGCGGCCGGCCGGATCGATGTCCACGATCCGCCCGCCGATCGTCTCGGCGGCATCGAGCCATCGAGCGTCGACGGCCAGCGCGCTCAGCCGGTAGCGCTCGATCAACGCGCCGCACGTGTCGGGCAGGCCGTCGTTCGGGAAAGCGACCGACACGCAGCCGAGCTCGATGCACGCGAGATCCCACACCATCCACGGATAGCCGTTCGGCGCCGCGATGCCGACGCGCGCGCCCGGTACGAGGCCGATCGCCTTGCCGCGCTCGACCGTGGCGAGCACGTCCTCGAACAAGTCGTGAAAGGTCCGGACGGTTTCGGCGCCCTTGTCGTCGACGAAGGTCAGGGTATGACTGCTGCCGCGCAAACGCGCGACGAGATCATCGAAGGTCATCATCGGCGTTTTCCCGTCAAGCGTGCGCGACGCCCTCCGCGGACGCGTAGTACTTTTGCGCGGCGCTCTCGTACATGTTCCAGAACAGCTTGCACGTGTGGCGCACCGCGAACAGCGCTTCCTGTTGCATCTGCGCGGTCGTGCACAGGTCGGTCACGAGCGAGATGCCCTCGGCGACGTGCGCGACGTCCTCTTTCTGGTGAACCGAGAAAAACCGCGTGTCCTCCTCGGTGAGCCCGTAGCACTTCGCCAGAATGGAGTGGCGCGCGTCGCCCGCGCGGGTTTCCAGGCTCTGCCCTTCGCTCGCGATCATCACCGCGGCGGCGCCGATATGGTAGGTGCCCTCGCCCTTGCAGTTCTCGAGGCGATAGTCGATCAATTCACGCGTGGCCGCGGACGGCGTCCATGCATCGCGCTCCTCGTCGCTGATGTTTTGCGCGCGAATGAAGTCTTCCATGAGCTCGACATGGTTCTTCGTTTTCGAGAAGCGCCCGGTTTCCTCTTCGAACAGGTTGTACAGCAGCCGGCGCTTGTGGTCGGGAAACGGGCAGCGGAAGTACAGATTCTCGATGTACTCGAGAAAGTACCGGGTGATCTGGTAACCCTCGAGCGTGATGATCTTCAGCAACCGCCAGTTTTTCTGAGGCGTAAACAACTCCGCGAAGATCGGGTGATCGAGCGTGAGCTGCTCGTCCAGCGTGTCGCGCAGCGCGCGGGAAAACGTCGCTTTGTCCATCAGCACGGCTTCGTTAGTGAGGGTCATGATCGTTCCCTGTCGGTGAGGTAACCGGCAATGTAATGGCGGCTTTCAAGGCTGAAACCTGTCCGTTCGGGCGAGTGTCTCGCGTGTACGCCAACCCTGTACGTCAGTGCAGGTAGGCAGTGCGATGGCATGACGCTATAAAGCGGAACCCCTACGGCACTTGGAGAATCCGATGGACGATCACGCGACCGTGTTCGCTACGCTTACCGAACTGATTCCGCAGATTGCCGCGCTCGATATCGCGCCGGACATGCTGACGCGGGAAACGTCGCTCACATCGGATCTGATGCTCGATTCGATTTCGCTGCTGTCGCTAATGGCGCTGACCGAGGATCGGCTCGGCGTCAGCTTTGCATCGCATACGGAACAGGTCGCGAACCTCGAAACCATCGGCGACGCGGTCGATCTGGTGGAAATGCTGTTGTCCGTGAAAGCGTAACGAGATGACGATGAACGATCATCCGCTCGATGCACGCATGATGCCGTCGGCCGGCGGCTACGACCGCGTCTGCCTGCTGGATGCCGGCGACCTCGACGCGCTGCGCGCGGCGGCCGGCGCGGGCCGCGCGGCGTCCGACGGCAATGCGACGACGGGCACGTACGCGCGCCTCGCGAAACTGCGCGAGGCATTGAACGCATCCGGTTCCGGGCGGCTCGCCATCGTGATCGACGATCCCGACCTTCGTCGCACACGCGAATTCGCGTCGTTGCCCCGAACCCTTTCGGCCGCGCTCGACGTCGCGGCGGCATCCGTCGCGAACGCATGCATCGTCGTGCTCGGCGATGCGCTCGCCGATGGCACGACGGCCTTCGGCGACGCGGGCGCGTCATCGCTATCGTCCGTCGACACGCTCGCCGACGCGGTTGCCGACACCGTGTTCGAGGTACGCCGCCGTATCGATACGTACTTCGAGCAAGCGCCGCTGGCGTTGCCTGCCGACGCTGCCGGCGCGGCTTGCCTGCTGACGGCTGAAGCCGTACTTGCGTGGCTTGCGACGGAAGCGTCGCCCGGCCTTCACGTCGTGCATGGCGAGCGGCGCATTGCGTGGCGCGAACTCGCCGAAACCGTCGCGCGACGGGTGCCGATTCCGACCCGAACCGATGCTGCCGAGGCCGAAGCGGACGCCGTTCTCGCGCTGCTCGAAACGAATCTGAAGCATGCCGAACGGTTGCTCGGGTACGCGGACGGCGCGCACGTGCCGCCGCCCGGCATCCCGTCTCACCGACTGCGCTGCGACGGCTTCGACTGGCAGGGCCGGATCGCCGCGCGCGTCGCCGCTCACGCCGCCCGGCACGAACGGCGCGACGCGCCCCGATTTGTCGACCTGCCGTCCGCGCGCCGGATCACGACCGGCAGCGGGCACGCGTACCTGAGTGCCGGGCGCGGCCCCCGCGCCATGTTGCTGATCAACGCATTCGGCATCCCGCACGACGTATGGCACGACTTCGCGGCCGGATTGGCGCCGGATTTCTCGCTCTATCTGGCGGACGACGCCGACGATGCACCGGCCGACGCAGGACTGACACGCGCGTACTATTCGGGCCCCGATGCGCCTGAGCGCTATGCGCGAAGCGTGACTGAACTGCTCGACGTGGAGGGAATCGACGCGATTCATGTCGCGAGCTGGTGCGGGGGCGCCCGATATGCGCTGGCGCTCGCCCGCGCCCTGCCCGGCCGCATCGCGTCGATGAGCCTGATCGCCCCGTCGTTTGCCGGCGCTCAGGACTACGACGGCGCGGACAGCGCCTACGAAAACAATCTCAACACGATGTGCTCCCTCGTCGCGCGCATGCCGAAGGCCGCGGACAGCATGGCCAGATCGATGACGGGGCTTCTGGACAAGCGGGCGCGAAACGACGCGCTCGAAGGCGGCCATGCGTCGATGTTCGCGCTACCCGATTCCGCGACCCGTCACTGGCTGCACGCGCCGTTCGTGTCGGCGGCGAACATGATCGAGTACAGCGGGCAATTGCTGAATTTCCGCGCGCACCGCATCGAGGCCGAACGCGACGCGTCGATCGCCGGCATCCCTGCGCTGCTCGTGACGGGGGAATACGACGAAATGACGTGCGCGATCCGCGCGCGAGCCATTACGTCGGCACAGCTTCGTCCGATCCAGGTCGAGCTTCAAGGCGGCAGTCATCACATGGTTCATCAGAATGCGGCGCTCCTGGCAAAGCTCGTCGGCACTTTCGTCGACGCTCCGGCCGTGACAGCCGACGCACTGCCGCATCCGAGACTGCGAATCGTCCCGGCGGCCGACCGTGCCGAAATGGAGATGGAAATGGAGTCGGGCGAACTGTGACGTAAGCGCCTTCCGATGCCCGTTCGGACAGTTACAGGCCCCCGGCATCGATCACTAAAGTCGCACTGTGGCAGCAAGCCGGATCCCACGCGGCCGATCGCGTCGTGTCGCTCGCGAACGACGCGCAAGCCAATGCCAACCCGCTGGTCGGAGATTTCGAATGTACGCAAACAGCCTTGTCGAACTGATCGGCGATACGCCGCTGCTGTATCTGAAAAGCCTGTCGAACGAGCACAGGAAAATCCGCGTGTACGGAAAGCTCGAGTGCTACAACCCCGGCAACAGCGTCAAGGACCGGAGCGCGCTTCAGTTGCTGCGCCAGGCCGAGCGCGACCACGGCCTCAAGCCGGGCTGGTCGATCGTCGAATCGACGTCCGGCAACATGGGACACGCGCTGGCGATGCTGTGCGCCACGCGCGGCTATCGCTTCATTTGCGTGCTCGATCCGAAGACACCGAAGACGAATGCCAATCTCGTGCGGGCATTCGGCGGCGAGGTCGAGATGGTCGAACACCCCGACGAAACGGGCAGCTATCAGCGCAAGCGCATTGCGGTCGCGAAAGCGATCGCCGCGAGCGTGCCGAACTGCGTGAACCTCGATCAATACAACAATCCGGCCGCGATCGACGCCCACTATTACTCGACCGGGCCCGAAATCGTCTCGCAGCTCGCCGACCGGCTCGACGCCGTGATCGTGTCCGCCAGCACCGGCAGCCATCTGAGCGGAATCGCCCGCTACGTGAAGGAGCGCGATCCCGCAACCCGCGTGATCGGCGTCGAGCCCGACGGCTCGGTCGTGTTCGGCGGCACGTACCGGCCGCATCTGCAGAACGGCGCGGGGCTCAGTTTTCAGCCCGGAAACATCCTGATCCACCTCGTCGACGACACGATGCGCATCGTCGATCGCGATGCGTTCATTGGCTGCCGCCGCCTCGCGCTCGACGAAGGCCTGCTGCTCGGCGGCTCGTCCGGCGCGATCGCGCAGGCCGCACGCCGCTACGTCGCCACCCTGCAAGGCCCGGCCAACATCGTGCTCGTGTTCCCCGACAGCGGTACCAAGTATCTCGACACGATCTACGACGATCAGTGGCTGATCGATCACGGCCTCCAGGCCGTGCTCGACGACCTGTGCACCTCCGCGACACCGCCACGCGCCGAAAGCGCAGTGGCCCTCGAAACCACGTGACCCAGGGACACCCATGAACGACTCCATCCGCACCTTGCTTGCCGACGGCGCACGGTATCCGATCGCGTTGCCGAAGGCCAACATCACACACGTCACGTATCGCTGGACCAACGGCGTCGACGATGCGCTCGGCGCGCAGATCGTCGAACTGATGCGGCGCACGAGCGAAAGCGCGCCGATCATCGGCTTCGCCGAGACCATCACGGACGCGGAAGCGGACCACTATCTCGACGAACTGCGCTCGAATCTCGCCGCGGAGAAGGTTCGCCTGCTGACGATCTTCGCGAACACCGGGCAACTGATCGGCCTGTGCACGCTGCGCCGCAACGTGAATCCCAACAACCGCCATATCACCGATCTCGCGAAAGGCATGATCCACGACGCCTGTCGCGGCGGCGGCGTGCTGCCTGCCGCGTTCGTCGAGATCGCGTTGCAATGCGATCGGGACAATGTCGAACTGGTGACGCTCGACGTGCGAGACGGCACGCCCGCTCATCGCGTATGGGAACACTACGGCTTTCAGACGTGGGGCACCTTGCCGGACTACGCCCGTGCGAACGGGAAGGTCCATGCCGGCCACTTCATGATGCAGCGCGTGGCGGACCTCAAGGAACGCGCGCTCGGCATGCTCATGGGCCGCGACGCCAACCGAACCGCCGCCAGCGCATCGGCATGAGCGACGCCCTCTACACCGGGCCGATCATCGACTCGCACTGCCACATCGCATCGACGCGCTTCATTCCCACGGCGTTCCTCGAGGGATTCTGCGCCAACATTCATGTGCGGCTCGTCGCCAACGGCATACGGAAATCGCGATCGGAACTGCTCGATACCTACCTCGCGCAAAGTCAGGACCACTTCGGCGATGCACTCGTGGCCGACATGACGTCGGCCGGCATCGGGCAGGCCGTGCTGTTGCTGCCCGACTTCACGTACGTGATGAAAAGCGATCTCACGATCGCCGAGATGTATGCCGAGCATCATGCGATCCTGCAGCGTCACGGCGAGCGCTTTCACGTGTTCGGCGGCATGGATCCGCGCTGGGGAGCGGACGGTGTCGCGTTGTTCGAGAAAGGCGTGACCGAGTACGGCTTCTCCGGATTGAAACTGTACCCGCCCTGCGGCTACAGCCCCAGCGACAAGCGCCTTTACCCGCTGTACGAAATCTGTCGCGCCCATCGCTTGCCGGTTCTTCTGCACGTGGGTCCGACCAGCCCGGCGCTCGAGTTCGCGTACTCGCACCCCGATCTGCTCGACCGCGCGGCGTTCGATTTCCCCGACGTGAACTTCATCCTGGCGCACGGCGCCGTCCATCACGTCGACGCCTGCGCGCGACAGTGCGCGTATCGCCCCAACGTGTATCTCGACGTCAGCGCGTTTCTCGGCTCCCAGCATCCGCAGGGGTGGTCGGTCGCGCTCGCCGAGCTGTTCCGCATGAACATCAATCACAAGATTCTGTTCGGCACCGACTGGCCGGTCTTTCGCAACTCGGGCGGCCATCGCAAGGTCATGGAGCAGTTCCTCGCGCCCGACGGCCCGCTCGCGTCGGTCGCGCCGGTACAGCGCAAGTGGCTGATGTCGGGCAATGCGCGCGCACTGCTGCCGGCATCGCGCACGATCGATGCGATTGCGTGATTCCGGCCGTCGCGTGCGACGGCCGTCCCGCACGCACTACGGGCTCGCGGCTGCCTCGATGATCGGCGCCCTGCTCGTCTGGACCGCGTGGCCCGGGCATCGGGCCGACGCGATGGCGGAAACCGCCGACACGCTTGACCACTGGCGCGCCGATGAACGGGCGCAGCTCGAATCGATGCGCCTGCCCGCGAACGCCGGCGTCAAGGTTGACCCGTCGAATCGCGTGGCCACGTCCGCACAGGCAGCGCAGCTGGGCAAGCGCCTGTTCTCCGATCCCCGGTTCAGCCGAAACGGCGCGATCGCCTGCGCGAGCTGCCACGCCCCCGATCGCCAGTTCGAAGACGGGCGGCCGCTGGCGATCGGCGTGGGCGTCGGCGTGCGCCGCACGATGCCCGTCGTCGGCACGACCGATGCACCGTGGCTGTTCTGGGACGGCCGCAAGGACAGCTTGTGGTCGCAGGCGATCGGGCCGATCGAGGATCACAACGAGCACGGCGGCACCCGGCTGCGCGCCGCCCATGTGCTGGCCGAGCACTACCGCGACGCCTACGAGCCTCTGTTCGGACCGCTGCCCGACCTGAGCGCGCTGCCGCGCGACGGCGGCCCGCTCGGCACGGACGCGGAGAAAGCTGTCTGGCAGGGGCTCGACGAACGCACCCGCACCGACGTGTCGCGCGTGTTCGCGAATCTCGGCAAGGCGATCGCGGCGTACGAAGCGACGCTACGGTACGGGCCTTCACGCTTCGATACCTATGTCGACGGCGTCCGGACCGGCGATCCGGTCAAGCTGGCCGCGCTGACCCCGACCGAAAAAGCAGGCCTGCGCCTGTTCATGAACAAGGGCCAATGCATGACCTGCCACACCGGGCCCATGCTGAGCGACCGTCAGTTTCACAACATCGGCGTACCGCCGCGTAGCGGGACGGCTGCCGACACCGGTCGCGCGGCGGCGGTCGACAAGGTGCTGCACGACGAATTCAACTGCATGGGGCCGTTCAGCGATGCGAAGCCCGAGCAGTGCGAGGAGCTGCAATTCATCTCGACCGACGACCCGCAGATGCTCGGCGCATTCAAGACGCCCAGCCTGCGCAACGTCGCACTGCGGCCGCCGTACATGCACGCGGGTCAATTCGCGTCGCTGGACGCCGTGATGCGCCACTACGCGGATGCACCCGCGGCCGCGATCGGGCATAGCGAACTGAAGCGGATCGCGTTGTCGGACGACGAGCAACGGCAGCTCGCCGCGCTGCTCGGTGCGTTTTCCGGCCCTGTCGTCGAGCGCTGATCGTCCGCGCCGCCGCCCGTCAGCGTGATGCGTCGCGAACGGCGACGCCCATCACCTTGACCTGGCCGCCGAACGGCAACGCAGCCGCCTGATAGACGGTCCGCGCAGGCCGGCGATCCGCGGGAAACAGATCGGCATACACGCCATTCACTTCCGCGAGCGCGCCGATGTCGGAGAATGCGATGTCGACGAACACGAGATCGCGTGGGCTGAATCCCGCCGCTTCGAGCGCGCGGAACAGGTTCGCGAACGCGCGTCTCGCTTCTTCGGCCGGCGTACCCGGCACGTAGCGGCCGTCGGCGTCCAGCGAAAGCTGGCCGCTGAGATAGCAGGTGTCGTTGGCGACAACGGCATGGCTGATCGGCGACGGCCACTGCGGCAGATCGTTGCCCGACGTCACATAGCGTTTCATGCGCTTCCTCTCCTCGAATCGGGCGGTGCTACCCGTCACGCGATACGCACGGGCATCCGTTCCCGCGTTACAAATAGTGCTTGACGAGCAACTGAAAGAGATTCGACTGCGGCAGCGCGCCGTATTCGGTCGACGACGCACCCGCATTGATCTGCCATTGCAGCGCGACATCGGTTCTGGCGAAGCGATAACGCGCCTCGAGCCAGGTGAGCCGGCTGCGATCGGCGAGGTTCAACCTGACGAAACCGGACAGATCCAGACGCTGGATCCAGGCATCCTGCCACCTGACCATCGCGAAGAGCCCGTCGCGCGTCGTGGCGTCCTGCTGGGCGGCCGCCAGCGTTCGATAGGCGGCGTAGCCGGCCGGGGGGCCGTTGCGCAGCGCCTGCCAGCCCGCGCGATCGAGCGCGGCGCCGTCCCGGTCGTACTCAAGCGTGACGGAAAGATTGCGCGACGTCGTGCAGGTCGCGCCGGTCGCGAGCTTCCAGCGGAACGCGACGTCGCTGTACGGCTGCCCGAGCGCGCGTGCAAGCGTCGACGGCCCTCGCCCGCCCGACCACTCCACGTACCCGACGCACGCGTTGTTGACGAGATGGACCAGATTGGCGCCGAACTGCGGCGAACTGCCGGGCTTTCCGTCGTCGTAGATCACGATCTGCGGCGACAGATCCGAGATGACGCGCTGGCTGAACTGGAGCATCCAGCGCGTGCGCTGATTCGTCGCGCCGAAGTCCGGCGAGAACGATGCGTCGGTTGCGCGATCCGCGATCCGCGGTGCGACGAGCGCGCTGACGGAACCGTCGGCCCACAATTGCTGGCCGCGCAGCATCACCGTACCGAGCCGGTTCTCGCGCAGGCTCGCGGGATCCACCGACGTCACCGAACGGACCGCGTTGTCGCGGAAAAAGTCGGTGGGGTTGTAGCCGGTGGCGACACCGAGCCGCACATTGACGCGGCCGGCCTGCAGCAGCGTGCTGCCGCCGCCCACGCGGCCGTCCACATACAGTTCCTTCAGCGTATTGATCGCGCCCGAGTCGCCGTCGAAGCGCCACGGACCGTTCAGGTCGAGTCGATCGGCGAAACTGACGCCCCAGCCGTTCGAGAATGCATGGCGCGCACTCAGGTCGAGCGACAGGCGCGTGGCCGTGCGCGTGCCGCCCGGCCGCAGGGTGGCGAAACGCAAGCCGGGTTCGAGACTGAACTGGTACTTGCCGTCGTCGACCTTCTGCACCGGCGTCGCGTCGGCAAGCGCGAGTCCGGCCTCTTCCGCATCGTTTGCATGGCATACGCCCGCCATGCCGGCCAACGCGATACAGGCGATGCCGATTCGCGTCATCATTCCGGCTGGAAACGCGCCATGAAATCGGACTGGAACCAGGCATCCGGAATCTCCCGCGCCACGTAGTCCGCGTATCGCATCACGGTCACGAGATTCGGATTGAGCCCGTCGATGATCACGATCTCGGTCGGCCGCAACGCGCCGAGCTGCTGTTGAAAGCGTCGATAGAAGGCCGTCTTGAGGAGCTTGCCGCTTTCGCTGAAGAAACGTGCCTTCACGGGGCGCGAATCCGTCGTATCGATCCACATCTCGATCGAGTGATAGGTCATGTCGAATACGCTCTGGACGAGCTTCAACCGGTACGCACGGCGCGTCTGGCGCTCGCCGTCCTGCACATCCTCCTCCGCCTCCACCTGCGCACGATATCCCTGCGCGAAATTGACGGTGACCACGTCGCCGTTCGACGCCTGCCCGAGCAACCGTTGCTGCGGCGAAATGCGGATCGTCGCCTTGCTCGCCGGATCGAAAAACCACAGATCGTTGCCGCTCTTGAGCATCAGCTTGTTCGCATCGCGCGCCGGCGCGGCGAATCGAATCAGGCTGCGAAACTGGCCGCTCGCCGGGTTGATCCGCGAATAGGCGGTCAGTGCGTTCGAATCGGTTTGCTTGCCATCGGTGTATTGGGTCAGCGTGACATTCAGCGTGAACGGTTCGCTCGGGTTGCGAACGGCATCGCTCGCGGCGAGGATGCGCTGCGGATCGGGCGCGGCGTGTGCGGTACAGCAGGCGAGTGCGAGGATCGCGGCGGCGCCCAGGCGCGCCATCGAATGCGTCTGCATCGGAATCTCCGGGGCAAATACGGAATGACGGGGACGAGTGCGGCCCCCGCCCGGAACGGGCGGAGAACCGACTGGCTAGAGGACGTACGGGGACGCTGCGATGCGCAGCTCAGTAGCCCGGATACTGCATCTGTAGCGCGACCCACGCGGCCGTGCGCTTGCCGAATTCGGACGCGATCGCATTCAGCGATGCATCGAGCGCATGCAACGGATAGCGCGTGACCGGGGCGGACAGCATCCGCGTCGGCGCGTCGACGCCGGCCACACGATCGGGAACGATCGTCAGCCCGCGCCGGGTGCGCACGGGTTCGCGGCTCGCGGCCACCGTGTAGGCGGTCGAGCGGAACGTCGTCGAATAGGCGTCGGCCTCGAGCACGAGCGCAATTTCGTCGACGCCCGGCGCGATCGGGATACCGAAATCCTCGTGCGACCAGAACGACACATAGTTGGTTGCGATCGTCGCCATCGCCGGCAATCCGAGGCTGAAGCGGTCGGTCGAGATCTCGGACGACCATGCAGGGCGTCCGAGCCGCTCGGCGACCTGCAGCGCGCGTTCGTGCCCGGCGAGCGCCTCGACGAGCGCCAGCGATACCGGAATCGTCGCGGTGACGCCGGTCGTCGTGACGACCTTGCCGTCGGCAACGTAACGCTTGCCGTCGACCCAGCGCGTATCGGCGAACTTCTTGCGCAGATCGTTCATCGAGTACCAATGCCCCGTTGCGCGGCGGCCTTCCAGCAGCCCCGCGCGTGCAACGACCCAGACGCCGTCGCACACGCCGATGATCGTCGCGCCCTTCTTCGCCTGCCCGGCCACCCATGCAAGCAGCGCCGGATCGCTGTCGCGATGCACGGCCGGCACGATCACGTAGTCGGCCCCTTGCGGCACGCGCTCGTCGAACTGCGCGGTGGTTTCGTCCGGAATGACGTTCATCGGCGCCGGGAACATCCGGATCGGGCCCGGCTTCGTCGCGAGCGCGACGAGATCCGCCGCGCCCGATTCGGCCACGATGCCATAGGGAACGACGTAGTCGGTCAGCTCGGTATAGTAGTTTTCGCCGACGACGGCGACGATCGGGCGCGTGCGCCCGAAGCGCGGCTGATAGGCGGGCAGCCGGTCGGCGCGTGCCGCCGCGGGCGCGGCCGCTGCCGGCGCCGACGCTTCGCTCGCGGGCCCCGCATGGGCAACGTTCGCGATGCCCGATGCAAGCGGCGCGAGCAGCAACATCATCCAGTACAGCATGACTTTTCGCATTGAAGCCTCTCCGTGTATGGAACTCATCCAGTAATCAGGCATGGCGCCCGTGCCGGCCGTCATGACGCCGCCGCCGGCGGCAACACGACGTTGAACGTCACGTCGTCGTCGCGCTGCGCGTCCCGGACCTTCAGCGTGATCGTCCACCAGCCGGGCATGCTGAACTTCATCCCCTGCAGCCGATACGCACCGTTTCCGTCGATCTCGACCACGCGGGGGCGCGTCGGCAGACCGTGCCCGTGCTGCGGCATCCCGCCGCTCACGTCGATGCGCGCACCGCGCACGGGCTCGCCCGACGCACGGCTCACGCTAACCGTCCAGACATGGATCCGGTTCAGCGGCGGCGGTGTCGTGGGCGGCTCGAGCGTCACGACGTACGCGCCCGACGCCGTCGTTCGCGTCAACGACAGATTCAGACCCGCGGGAACCGACTGCTCGGCCGGTGCGCCGCATGCGCCGAGCATGGCGGTGCAGCTCCCGGCGAAGGCTAACATGACGATCCGCCGACGAATCGATTTCATTGACATTTCAACGACGCCCGATGCGGCCGCTCGATCACGCGTAGCGGAGCGCATCGACGATCTCCATGCGCGACGCGCGGCGCGCGGGCAGCAACGCGGACAGCATCGACACCACGAGCAGGCCGATCGCGGTGCCGACGATCAGGTCGTTCTCGCCCCACACGCGAATGATCAGCGGCACCGGCGAACGGCCCGGCGGCGTCCACGTCAGACCGCTGACGTTGATGACGCCGGCGAGCAACGCCGCGCTGGCGACGCCGAGCACCGCGCCGATCACGCCGAGCAGCAGCCCTTCGCACAGGAACAGGCGCCGCACGCCGGCGCGGCGCAACCCCATCGCGCGCAGCGTTCCGATTTCGACCGTGCGCTCGAACACCGCCGTGCTCATCGTGTTGCCCACGGTAAACAGCACGATCGCGGCGATCAGCAGTGCGACAAAACCGAACAGTGTCGCGAACATCGCAAGCGCTTGACCATAGAACGGGTTCAGCACCGTGTAATCCACGACTTCCGTGTCCGTACCGGCGAATTTTGTTTTGAGCAGCGTCTCGAGCCGCGCCTTCGCGGCAGGCAAATCCGACGTGTGGCGCAACTGGACGACGATCGCCGTGGCCTTCGGCTGCTCGGTGCCGTACACGAGTCGTTGCGCTTGCGCGAGATGCAGGCCGACGTACATGTCGTCGTATTCCTTGATGCCCTGTCGTTCCGCTTTCACGACCTGCAGTTCCGCCACGTTCGGCGCACCGCGCGCGGTCGCCGCAAGCAGTTCGATCCGCCGGCCGCTCGTCCCGGCGGCCGGCGCCGCGCGCGTTCCCTCGGCAAGGGCCGCGATATCGCCCGGAAGCGGCGAGGCAGGCGTGGCGTCCACGGACTTCCTGGGCGGTTTGCAGTCGGGCACCTTGAGCGGCCCGCACAGTTCGAGTACACGCGCGAGGCCCGTACCGATCACGGCTGCGTCGCCCGTCGTTCCGGTCAGCGCCATCGGCGGGATCGTCACGGGGAAGCGATAGTCGTTCCAGGCGCGCATCCGGTTCTGGTCGTCCACGCGCACGCCGAGCGCGAGCGCGGTACGCGACAACCCCGCGTCGAAGTTGCCCGCGATGCCCTGCAACTGCAGCGTGGGCGTCGCGACGAGCACCATCGTCGCCAGTACCGGGTCGGCCTTCACCGCGTCGATGATCGCTTCGTAGTTGTCGATCCCGTACTCGGAAGGATTGCCGCTGCCGAACTCGTAGAACCCCTTGCGTTCGATCTGCAGGTGGCCGCCGTACTTCACGTAATCGGTTTGCAGACCATACGTGATGTTGCGCGTATAGCCGCCGAACAGCAGCACCGCGTGCGCGCCGACGATCATCGCAAGCAAGGTCGTGATCGAGCGACGGCGGTTGCGCAGCAGATTGCGGAGCGCGAGCGAAAATGTCTTCATGCGAACGCCTCCTGCTCGTCCGTGCGGGTCACGTCGGACACGATCCCGTCGGCAATATGGACGACGTCGTCGCCCGCCGCGATGACCTGCGGATCATGCGACGAAATCACGAACGAGACGCGCCGTTCCCGCTGCAAGCGCCGCATCAGCGCGATGATCTGCTGGCCGGTCCTGCTGTCCAGATTGGCGGTCGGCTCGTCCGCCAGCACGAGGTTCGGCGACGCGACGAGTGCGCGTGCGATCGCGACCCGTTGCCGCTGGCCGCCCGACATCTGTCCCGGACGATGGTGCGCCTTGTCGGCCAGGCCGACCGCATCGAGCATGTCCCGCACCTTCAGCGCCCGCTCGGACTCCGTCAATCGCGTGCCCGCGAGAAGCAGCGGATATTCGACGTTTTCGTGCGCCGTGAGCACCGGCAGCAGATTGAAGTTCTGGAAGACGAAACCGAGCCGGCGGGCACGAAAATCCGACAGCGCGTCGTCCGACAAACGGCCGACCTCTTCGCCCGCCACGACGATGCGGCCGCGATCGGGCCGGTCCACGCACCCGACAAGATTCAGCAACGTCGACTTCCCGCTGCCGGACGCGCCGGCAATGACGGTCAGTCTTCCGTCACGGATGTCGAGCGTGACGTCGCGCAGCGCGGTCACGTTGACGGAGCCCATCAGATACGACTTTTCAACGGCTTCGAGTATTACGGCGTTCATGGTCTCGATGTACGAAGTTGGCAGGCCGCGACAGCACGGTGCAGGACGATCGCGCAGCGCAGAATACCAACTTGCGTGTACGGAAAAACCTGTTCGTTGGGGCAGCGTCCGGGCGCGAACGCGATGCCGGGATGGCATGTCGCGTCCCGCATTCGCGAACAATCACGGCCGGGAGGGACCGTCAACCTGTACCGTCGGACGGCACACGTCGCCGGCCCTTGCGATTACGCTGCACCGTCATCGGCGCGCCGCCCCGGATCGAATCGCGGCCGCGTCTCGTCACGACTTCCGTTCCCAATCGGCATGCCAGTCAAGATCACGCCCTGGTTCATCCTGCATCGCCCGCAACCCGCGGCCACGCACCGGCTGTTCTGCTTCCCGTACGCCGGTGCCGGCTCGCTGCTCTATCGGCGCTGGGCGCTCGATCTGCCCGACTGGATCGAAGTCGTCGCGGTCGAACTGCCGGGACGCCAGACGCGTTTCTCCGAAGCGCCGCCCACGTCGCTCGATGCGATGACGGATGCGTTGGCCACGGCCGCGAGCGGGCTCCTCGACAAGCCATTCGGCACCTTTGGGTACAGTTTCGGCAGTGTCGTCGGTATCGAATGGTTGAAGGAACTCGATCGACGACGGCTTCGCGGGCCCGTTCATGCGTTCTGTGCAGCGCACCGCGCGCCGCATGTCGCACCGCGTCCGCTCTCGATTCATCGGTTGCCGGAACCGGACCTCATCGGTTGGCTGAAAACGATGGGCGGCACACCGGATGCGTTGCTGTCGGAGCCGGACTGGCTTCGGCATTTCCTGCGCGCGCTGCGCGCCGATCTGGCGCTCGCCGAAGGATATTGCACCGATGCGCCATTCGCGTTGCGGTGCGGGCTGACCGTATTCGGCGGCCTGCACGATCCGCATGTCGATATCGACGCGCTGCGCGAATGGCGCCGCTACAGCGACGGACCGTTCTCCCTTCATCGGTTCGACGGCGATCATTTCTTCATCCATGCCCGGGAACGCGAGCTACAGGATCGCGTGGTCGCGACGCTGGCCGCACAGGCATAGCCACGATACGGAGAACCGGTCGCGCCGGCATCGGCTGCGAGGTCATCCCGTCACAGCATCACGCGCTCGATCCCGCCATGGTTGGCGCGTGCGACATAATCGGCCATCCAGTTCTCGCCGAGCACCTGGCGCGCGATCTCGACCACGATGTAGTCCGCTTCGAGATTCGCGTCCTCGCCGTAGCGCGACAGCCCCTGCAGGCACGACGGGCAGCTCGTCAGGATCTTCACGTCCGGGCCGGCCGCGGCCACTGCCGCCGGCGCCGCCGCGTCGCCCGCCACCACCGGAATCGCACGCAGCTTCGCCGCGCCCTTGCGAATCTCTTCTTCCTTGCGGAAGCGCACCTGCGTGGAGATGTCCGGCCGCGTGACCGCCAGCGTGCCCGATTCGCCGCAGCAGCGATCGTTCTTCTCGATCTTGTAGCCGTCCTTCTCCGAACCCATCAGCTCGTTGACCAGCTTCACCGGGTCCATCGTCTTGATCGGCGTGTGGCACGGGTCGTGGTACATGTAGCGCGTGCCCGTCACGCCGTCGAGCTTCATCCCCTTCTCCAGCAGGAACTCGTGGATGTCGATGATCCGGCAGCCCGGGAAGATCTTGTCGAATTCGTAGCCCGCGAGCTGGTCGTAGCACGTGCCGCACGACACCACCACCGTCTTGATGTCCAGGTAGTTCAGCGTGTTCGCCACCCGGTGGAACAGCACGCGGTTGTCCGTCACGATCTTCTCGGCCTTGTCGTACTGGCCCGAGCCGCGCTGCGGATAGCCGCAGCACAGGTAGCCCGGCGGCAGCACCGTCTGCACGCCCGCCTCCCACAGCATCGCCTGCGTCGCCAGCCCCACCTGCGAGAACAGCCGCTCGGAGCCGCAGCCCGGGAAGTAGAACACCGCCTCCGAATCGACGGTCGTCGATTTCGGGTCGCGGATGATCGGCACGATCTTGTTGTCCTCGATGTCCAGCAGCGCGCGCGCCGTCTTCTTCGGCAGGTTGCCCGGCATCTTCTTGTTCACGAAGTGGATCACCTGCTCGACCGCCGGCGGCTTGCCCGTCGTCGCCGGCGGGTGCTGCGTCTGCTTCGTCACGACCTTCTTGAGCATGTCGTTCGCGAAGCGCTGCACCTTGTAGCCCACCCCCATCATCACGCCGCGCGCGACGTTGATCGTCTGCGGATTGGTCGCGTTCAGGAAGAACATGCCCGCCGCGTTGCCCGCGTTGAACTTCTTCTTGCCCATCTTGCGCAACAGGTTGCGCATGTTCATCGTCACGTCGCCGAAGTCGATCTTCACCGGGCACGGCGTCGCGCACTTGTGGCACACCGTGCAGTGGTCGGCCACGTCGTTGAACTCGTCCCAGTGCTTGATCGACACGCCGCGGCGCGTCTGCTCCTCGTACAGGAACGCCTCGACCAGCAGCGACGTCGCGAGGATCTTGTTGCGCGGGCTGTACAGCAGGTTCGCGCGCGGCACGTGCGTCGCGCACACCGGCTTGCACTTGCCGCAGCGCAGGCAGTCCTTCACCGAATCGGCGATCGCGCCGATGTCGGACTGCTGCATGATCAGCGACTCGTAGCCCATCAGCCCGAAGCTCGGCGTGTACGCATTGCGCAGATCGGCGCCCTCGAGCAGCTTGCCCTTGTTGAAGCGGCCGTTCGGGTCCACGCGCTGCTTGTACGCGCGGAATTCGGCGATCTCGTCCTCGGTCAGGAACTCGAGCTTCGTGATGCCGATCCCGTGCTCGCCGGAAATCACGCCGTCGAGCGAGCGCGCGAGCGTCATGATCCGCGCGACGGCCGCGTGCGCGTCCTGCAGCATCTCGTAGTTGTCGGAGTTGACCGGGATGTTCGTGTGCACGTTGCCGTCGCCCGCGTGCATGTGCAGCGCGACGAACACGCGCGCGCGCAGCACGCGCTTGTGGATCGCCTGCGCTTCGTCGAGGATCGGCTTGAACGCGCCGCCGTTGAAGATCGCGCGCAGTTCCGCGCGGATCTCCTGCTTCCACGAGATGCGCACCGTGCGGTCCTGCGTGACGTGGAACACGGTCGCGCCCGGCTGCTCGTCCGCGCGATCGGCGAACTTCTCCGCGAGCGCCTCGTAGCCGAGCTGCACCAGGTAGTGCTGCGCCTCGCGCAGCGGCTGGTCGAGCCGGTCGCGCACGAATTCCCAGCGCGCGCGCACGCGCTTGAGCAGCTCCAGCGCCTGCTGCACGCGGTCCTCCAGCAGTTCCGCGCTCGGGATCTCGTTCGCGTCGTCGGTCTTGCCGAGCGGCAGGTTGCCGCCACGGAAGAACGCCTCGAGCGCGTCGACCAGCTGCAGCTTGTTCTTCAGCGACAGCTCGATGTTGATCCGCTCGATGCCGTCGGTGTACTCGCCCATCCGGTTCAGCGGGATCACGACGTCCTCGTTGATCTTGAACGCGTTCGTGTGCTTCGCGATCGCCGCCGTGCGGCTGCGGTCGAGCCAGAAGCGCTTGCGCGCCTCCGCGCTGACCGCGACGAAGCCTTCGCCGCTCTTGCCGTTCGCCATCCGGATCACTTCGGACGTCGCGTGCGCGACCGCGTCGGCGTCGTCGCCGACGATGTCGCCGATCAGCACCATCTTCGGGAACGCATTGCGCTTGCTCTTGGTCGCGTAGCCGACCGCGCGCAGGTAGCGCTCGTCGAGGTGCTCGAGGCCCGCGAGGATCGCGCCGCCCTGCTTCGAGGTCTCGAACAGGTAGTCCTTGATCTCGACGATGCTCGGGATCGCCTCGCGCGCCTGGCCGAAGAATTCGAGGCAGACGGTGCGCGTGTGCGCGGGCATCTTGTGCAGCACCCAGCGCGCGGACGTGATCAGCCCGTCGCAGCCTTCCTTCTGCACGCCCGGCAGGCCGGCGAGGAACTTGTCGGTCACGTCCTTGCCGAGCCCTTCCTTGCGAAAGCGCCGGCCTTCGATCTCGAGCATCTCGGTCTTCAGCAGCTTCTCGCCCGGCGCGTACGCGCCGTCGAACCACTTCAGCTCGAAGCGCGCGACCGCGATGTCGTGGATCTTGCCCTGATTGTGCTCGTGGCGCGTGACTTCGAGCCAGTTGCCGTCCGGGTCGACCATCCGCCACCAGGCCAGGTTGTCGAGCGCGGTGCCCCACAGCACGGCCTTCTTGCCGCCCGCGTTCATCGCGACGTTGCCGCCGATGCACGAGGCGTCGAGCGAGGTCGGATCGACCGCGAACACGTAGCCGGCCGCTTCCGCCGCTTCGGTCACGCGGCGCGTGACGACGCCCGCGCCGGAGAAGATCGTCGGCACCTTGTGCGCGACGCCCGGCAGCTCGGTGAGCTCGACCGCGCCGAGCTGTTCGAGCTTCTCGGTGTTGATCACCGCGGAGAACGGCGTGAGCGGCACCGCGCCGCCCGTGTAGCCGGTGCCGCCGCCGCGCGGGATCACGGTCAGGCCGAGCTCGAAGCACGCCTTGATCAGCGCGGCGATCTCGGCTTCGGTGTCGGGCGTCAGCACGACGAACGGGTATTCGACGCGCCAGTCGGTCGCGTCGGTCACGTGCGACACGCGCGACAGCCCGTCGAAGCGGATGTTGTCCTTCTGCGTGCAGCGGCCAAGCGCCTTGGTCGCGCGGCGGCGCAGCTCGGCCATCTTGTCGAATTCGTCGGCGAACTCGTCGACCGCGCGCTGCGCCGCCGCTTCCAGCATCTCGACGCGCGATGCGCGCTCGCGGCCGGCGGCGTCGTACCATCCGCTCACACTCACCCGGCGACGTCTTGCAATTTCGGACAGCCGGTCATGCAGCGTGGCGATCAGGAACGCCCGACGCGTTCGGTTATCGAGCAAGTCGTCCTGCAGATACGGGTTGCGGCGCACGACCCAGATGTCGCCGAGCACTTCGCAGAGCAGCCGCGCCGAGCGGCCCGTGCGGCGCTCGGCGCGCAGTTCGTCGAGCACCGACCACGCCTCTTCGCCGAGCAGGCGAATCACGATCTCGCGATCGGAAAACGACGTGTAGTTATACGGAATATTGCGCGACGGTTCATGTAATCCTGCTATTGCCCGAACACGATCTAGCAAATGTACGCTTGGCAGTCGGGCATTCATTGGCGTCTATGAAATGAATGATGATGCGATCGAGAACCACGCTCGGGAAAGCGGAATCGTATTCGGCAGGCAGCAGGCAAACTAAACGGAAATGGCGGTCCAGACCAGATCGAACGCACTCTTCAGGATCATCGCCGTGGCTATGCCGATCAACGGAGGCGCAAGCACCCCGGTCACGCACAGCAGGACACGGCCCGGGACCGGCAAGCCCGGCCGCTTCCATGCGATATAAAGCGCGGCAGGCGGCAGAAAGAGAATCGACAAAATATAGGCTTTGTACGTCAACCCATGACGCGCGACAAATGCCTTGACCTTTTCCTTGAAAGACATTCCCGAACTCTCCTAGATCAATCCCAGACGGCTAACCTTCGCCACCGCCTGCGCCCTGTTCGAAACACGCAGTTTTTCATACACATTCGTCAGATGAAACTTGACCGTTCTTTCCGACATCGAAAGTATTCGGCCAATTTCCCACGCAGTCTTGCCTTCGACTACCCATTTGATTACATCGGATTCCTTTCTCGTGAACTGAATCCTGTTCGGGTCCGCGCAAGCATCCGGCTCGAAGCCTGCCGCAGGTGATTCCGCGGCTTCCCGGCTCTGTCTCGCAATCTTCTGGGTCAGTGCTGCATGCAAATGCATGGCAATGAGACTGACGAGCAACGCCGAATGCAACGTCGTGTCTTCGCACTTCAACTGCAAGACGGTCCGAATGGCCGTCGAATCGCCGGGCGGCGCGCCAATACAAGCGACCACCCCCTGCCCGCGCATGTATGACGCGACATCGTTGACCTGCGCATCGCGTTGCGGCAATTCCCCGTCGAGATCGCGCCAGCGAAAGGTATGATCCTGACGATCCGACAAGGCGAAGCAACTCAAATATCGATCAATGTCGATCCCGGCTCCAAACAGCGTCAGGCCTCGTCGGGTTCCGGCGTCGTTCGCGGCACCATAGCGATATATCAGTCCGTGAGAAGCTGCATCGCCGCTTCCTCCATGCAAAATCAAACACTTGTCGAACGGAATCACTCGTCCAATTTTTTCCGCGAGCTGATCGATCCCCTCGGTCAAACCGTTGGGACGAAGAATCTCGCCGATGATGCGAGAAAAGGTCTCCAATTTTCCGGGCCCTTATTGAAAAGACAAGGTTCTTGATCGTCGACGCGCCGTGGCAACCCGGTTTATTTACCCAAGCTTCAAGACCGTAACGGATTGCCGGCACCTGGCGCTTACTCCCTGTACATCGGCACTGGCCAATATTCGATGACAACATCAAGTCAAGCATCGCTCGCGATGCCATGCTTCCAGAACAAACATTTGTCAAGGAGTACGGATCAACGACGCCGAATGATTAACATCTGAATTATTAACATGCCAATTATTGAAACCGGACTTCACATGCCCTAATGACAGAACGATTTCATCCACGCGCGCGATGTCGAAATGTATTCATTCACCAGCCGCAAGCCAGACAATGGCCAATTGAAGAGCCGGCGGCTGAACTTCACGCCTAGACTTCATTCTCTAAACCTGGCGCTGCGCAAGTATATCGGAGGACAGAAGACAGAAACATTACCTTTCGAAAAAAATATGTAATGAAGCTTTCTATCTAGTTACAGCAAAAATTCGAATTTTGTTTCATGCCTGCGACAAACTGACGCACGTCGTTTCAATATCTCGACATCAAGCGCGATTTTGCAGAAGCCACGGCCCGATCGAGCTAGAAAACTTTACAAATCTCCGTGATTTCAATTTCGCATGCTCGTATAGTTCCGTCGATTATTTACATCGTTTGAATTTGCGACAGTCAATTGCCACGCCGATAATTCAGGAAAATCGATTGATCCGATCCTGCTGCCTGAACGCAGTCAAATCTTCCCCGTCCGTTCGAATATTCCCTGACTGAATCGGCAAAAAATCCTGATTCACGCAACCAGCCGGTCGACGCATCTCGCGACACCCGCTCCTGATCGATCGAACGGCGGGCACATCGCCGGCGTGGCGACAGCGACAAACCGCGTACTGCCATCGGTCGACAGTATGCGAACGGCGCTGCATCCGGCGCCGGCCAGTATGGCCGGGCATGCTGGCACCGCATCTGTATCCGTGTGCTCGTCGGTACCGCTAGCCAGTTCACGAATGCCCGCCCGACGGGCGTTTCGCCATCGCGCGAAGGCGGCCCTCGAACTTGTGCAGCAACATCGACGCCGTGGCCGCAAGGCCGATGGCGAGTCCGCTCCATATGCCATAGATGCCGTATCCCAGCAGCACACCGGCCACCCAGGCGACCGGCAGACCGATGACCCAGTATCCGACGATCGATATCCGGAACGAACTCGTTACGTCACCGAGCCCTCGCAAGATGCCGACGCCGATGTTCTGACTGCAATCGAAGATTTGCAGCAGTGCCGCGATCGTCAGCAGCCCGCCGGCGAGTCGCAGCACTTCGGCACTCGCGGCCACCCGGTTATCGAGAAACGGCGCAAGCACGCGCGCCGGTGCGACCAGATATGGCAGCGCGACGATCACCATGATCACGACGCCCGACGCGAGCCCGGTATAGCCGAGTCGACGCGCCCCGCGATAGTCGTGCCGTGCACACGCATGGCTGATGCTGATCGACGACGCATGAGACAAGCCGACGGAAATCATGAACACGATGTAGATCACCTGATTCACGATTGTCTGGGCGGCGAGCGCATCGGCGCCGAGCGTCCCGATCACGAGCGTGAGGACGGTAAAGAACGCTGCCTCCGATCCATAGGTTGCCGCAATCGGCAAACCCATCCGCCACGTCCGCGCCAACGTATCGGCATCGGCACGCCAGACGGCGAGCGACAAGTGTTCGGACAGTTCCGGCCGGCGCCTAGCGATCGTCAGGAACGCGATGAAGGAAAGCAGGTACACGCAACTGGTTGCGCACGCAATGCCGATCAGGCCGAGCTTCGGAAATCCGAACCTGCCGAACATCAATGCATAGTCGAGCGCGGCGTTGACGACGATCGATACGATCGTGATCGCCAATAGCGGCCCAGGCCTGCGCAATCCGACGGTATATTGTCGAAGCACCTGAAACCAGAGACACGGCAACATGCCGGGCGCGGCCGCCGCCAGATAGAACGACGCTTGCCGCGCGACGTCGGGGTCCTGACCGAGCCAGACAAGCGGCTTTTCGATGCACAGCATCATCAATGCAAACACCAGTGCCGCAAGCGTCGACAACGCAAAGCCGGACCGCACCAGCCGCATGATTTCCGCATGCGCGTGCTGGCCGTTCGCGAACGCGACGAGGTTGCCGGTTCCCGTCACCAGCCCGGTTCCCATCGTCCGGAACTGGTTGAAGATCGTCAGCGCGAGACCGCCAGCGGCGATCTCGCGCGGGCCAAGCATCCCCATCATGACGATGTCGGTGGTCGTCAGCGCCACCTGTGCGAGCTGCGTGAGAACGAGCGGAGCGGCAAGCACGCCGATTTGTCTGGCATCGAGCCAGACTTGCCGATGAAGTTTCATACGGCGCGGGAAAATATCGATTCAAGTTCGTGAGCAACCGACTCGTCGAGCAGATTCCGCTCTCGCATCCAGTCGTCGTTGAACACCGTGTCCAGATATTTCTCCCCGCCGTCACAGACCAGGGCCACGAGTGTCGCACCCGCGGGCAGCGAATCGAACATCTTCAACGCGTGCCAGACGACACCGCCTGCCGAGCCGCCGACGAGCAGCGACTTCTTGCGTGCGATATAGCGTGCTGTATTGAATGCGGCCGCGTCCGTCACTTTGAAGCCTTCGTCGAGCAACGCATAGTCGACCAACGCGCCGATCTCGGCGCCGGGCGGTGTCCCGGTGCCGGACTGATAATACGGCCCGCCTTCGCCGCCGAAAACGATCGAGCCGACGGGCTCGACGCCGACGACTCGCGGCGCCGGGCCGGTCGCGAGCAGTTCCCGCGCAGTGCCGAACAGCGACCCGCCGGTGCCGACCGCACCGACCAGAAAGTCGATCCGGTCGCCAAGAATGTCGCGCAGCTCATGTGCCAGCCCGCGATAACCGTTACCGTTCGCGGGATTGTTGTGCTGCTCCGTCCAGATGCCGTCCGGATCGTCGGCCGCCATGCGTTTGGCAAGTGCGTCCCGGTCCGCCGTCGCGATCTCGTCGCCGTCGCTCACGTAGACGAGCGCCGCGCCGAAGGCCTGCATCGCGCGCAACTTGTCTTTCGATGCGTGACGATCCACGACCGCGGTGAACCGATAGCCGCGCTCGGCCGACAACAGCGCGAGCCCCATGCCCGTATTGCCGGAGGTCGATTCGATCACATGCCCGGCCGGCCGGAGACTTCCGTCCCGTTCGGCTTCGTCGAGCATCTGCCTTGCCATCCGGATCTTGGCGCTGCCGGTCGGATTCGTCGACTCGAGTTTAAGCAGGATGCGCGCGCCGTTGGCGCCGCGAATCAATTCGAACAACGGCGTGTGGCCGACAAGATCCGATACCTTCGACACGATCGCAGGTACGGTGATCGTGGCTTGCTCACCGAGAAAGCGTACATTCATGGTCAGGCTCCCGGAAACTGGAAGAGGCGATCGACGCGCCAACGCGGCCGTGCGCCGTCAAGTGTCAAGACAAGCTTGGGGGGAAGCGGCAACTCGTGAAATGAAGATTCGTTCGAATCCATCTGGTAGCCGGCCGTGTTTGGGTAGATCAGCAGATCGCCGGGTTCCGGGCGCTGCCCGAATGCGATCTTGCGCCAGGTCAGCATGTCCGAATCGAGGCAGCTCGCCCCGCCGACACAGGCGCGATAAGGCGCGCCCGTGCGCGGAGATCGCGAGGGCTCGCGCGTCACGCTCAGCAGTTCCGGATCGGGCAGGAATTCGCTGGCGAACCATTGCTCCGAGACGCTGAAGCTCGTGCCATTGACGGTCGCGATGCCATAGTCGCCGCAGTCCTTCACGCCCTGCACGGCAAAGACCGTGAATCCTGCCTGATCCAGCAGTGCACGCCCCGGTTCCAGCATGATTTTCAGGCCATACTCGCGGACCAGTTCGGCGAGCGTTGCGGACTCCGTGTCGGGAGTGCCCGCCAGGATTGCATCGAGCATCCGCGCGCCGCTGCAGGCAGAGTGATACGGATAGAAGCCGCCGAATACCTTGTTCGCGTGGTAATCGTCCGGCCGGTGTGCGCGCTGGAATGCGCGCCAGTCGCTCTCGCTGGCGTACGACATCGCGAAGCCGCCGCCGATATTGATCGTGTTCGGCGCAAGGCCGAGTTCACGAGCAGCCATGCACGCACGCATCGCCATCGCGGCCTGATTGCAGCGCTCCATCGCGCTGTACCCGGACAGATGAAACGAGAACCCTTCAAGGGCGACCGACGCCTGCGTCGCGGCACAGGTCGACAGCGCAACGCGCAGCGCCTCGGCACTCAATCCGAATCGACTATCGCCTCGTGCCCTGGGCGCCATGCGCAACAGAATGCGCGCGGTCCGCCTGGCCTGTCCCGAGATCGCGATCAGCCGATCGAGTTCCTCCTCGCTGTCGATCGCGATCAACGCATCGTGCGAAACCGCGAGCCGCAGCAGTGCCTCCGACTTCGACGGCCCGGATACGCCGATATCGGTCCCGCACACCCCGGCGGCCAACGCTTCCGAGAATTCGCCCGTGCTCGCGACGTCGACGCCGATCCCGGATGCCGCGGCCGCATGCGCGAAGCATCGCGCCTTGTTCGCCTTCTTCGCATAATAGATGCGCCCCGACACCTGGCGATCGTCCAGTACGCGCTGAAATTCGGCGACATTGCGCGCGAAGCGCCCGGGAAACAGGAAATGAACGGGTGCGTCGAAGCCATCGACAAGATCGCGGATCATCGCCTGATGTCCGTCCACGAAATCGCGCAGTAGCGGATCCCACAACGCGGGCAATCGGGGAATATCCGTCACCATAGTTCGACTTCCCGACCGAGCCTTTTCGCCAGCGCGGCATCGGCCAACACGCGCCCGAGCGCGATGTCCGTCACGATCATTCCGCTGTTGAACGCGTAAACGATATCGGTGTCGTTGCGCCGTGCAGGCTTGCGGCCCAGCAGTATGTCCGGCAACTCGGCGTCGACAGCAGGCAGTTTTCCGGCTTCGTCCACGAGATCGGCGCCGGTCACCTGCATTTGCGCCTCGCTCGTCGCGATGCGGTAATCGGCGCAATGCAGCGCGTCAGCATGAATTCCGTATCCGACCAGCAGCGCCAGCGCGCCCGGCTTCAGCGCCGCGTGCCGCACGGCCTCCGATACACCGGCGCCAGCCACGCCCAGCACGATGTCGGCCTCGTTCGCGGAGGCGACGAGATCCTTCGACACTTCGATGTCACGATCCGGGTGAAAGCGCTTCAGCGTATTGCGCACGGCGTCGATTCCTGACTCGTAGTGACCGTGCACGATCACGCGCTCGATGTCCGGCAATGCGGTGAGCAGGAACGGCGCCGCCATCCGCCCCTGCGTGCCCGTGCCGACGACGAGGGCCGTTCGCGCCCGCGGCGCCGCTGCGCGCGCGATCAGGGCCGACACCGCCGGCGTGCGCAGCGACCCGACAAGGCTGCCGTCCATCAGCGCGACAGGCAGGCCCGTTTCGTCGTCGAACAGCAACAACGTCGTGTAGTACTTCTGAAGTTCGCGGTTATGTTCCGGATCGAACTTATACGACGTCTTGAAACCGACCGTTCTGCGTCCACCGTCTCGACCCAGCATCGAGTACGCGACGGAATGCTTGTCCGCCGGCTGGCTCATCAGCTTGCGCGGATTGTCGGATTCGCCGGTGCCGAGGCCAAGGTATGCCCGTTCGACGGCTTCGAGCACCATCGATGGGTCGTAGTCGAGTTCGTCGATCGTGCGCTTGCCAAGCACCAGGAGTTTCGAGGGTTGCGTCGCGAGCCGCGGCCGAATGTCCGCGTCGGGTTTGGCGTCATCTGCCATCGTGGATATCATCGTATTCACTCGTGTCTCACCGGATTTCACGTATCGAAGGGGCCTGCCGCATGCATCGTGCAGGTTGACTTGAACATGGATGTAACGGGGCGACGCCGGTGGACCGGATCGCCTCGTCGCCGTGCCATTCATCGTGTGCAATGGGTTTCGACATCGGCCATGAATCGGACGGATCGATCCCGTCGAAAAGAGTCATTTGTTTCCCTCGTGTGAAATCCGGCACTCGCCTGTCTGACATCAGGCGAATACGCTGCTTTCGGTGTCGACGACCGATGCACCGCGTGGTGCATTTCGCGGTCGTCTTCTCTCGATATTGTTCGGTGGAGCTGAATCGGATGTGTCGGTCGACTGGCGACACGTTCCATTACCGCGGGTGCTTCATGCTTAGCGGCGTATTCATCATGCGATCTCGTTTCTCGAAGGTCGGATTACAGGTAATAAAAAAGTAATTTACAACCGTTTCATTTTTCATCGAACCCATTCTTATAATTTCGCAATCCGAATCAATTGAATTATAAAATGCATCATTGGCGTCAATTCGAACCACAAGATGACTCGCAATTGACGCTGATCAAGTAATCATCGCTTCGATAACGAAAATACCGTGCTTCGCCTGCGGTTCATCAGGCACGAGCTGACGAGTTCAGAAAATTCGGCGGGATTCTCCCAACGTCGGCATAGCTGCTTTGCAGGCGGCCTCAAGGTCACATCAATCTGAAACCCCATCAACGTCGAGGGTGGCGGCCGACAGAGAATGGAAATCGCTCGTATTTATAAACCAGCCACCACTTTTCTTGCAAACACTTTATTCAATCATTTCAAATACCTTTACGGCGATCGTCATTGAGCTATGAAAGTGAAAATTGCGACCGATAGCTGCTTGATAGCAGAATCGAAAGGCCCGGCTTGCGCGCCGGCATCAGGTTGCTGCGCCTGTCAATGTGCGGCCCGGGCATCCAGGCGTGAAGAGATACGGAAACACCGGACAAGGCGGGCTCATCCATTCCACGGCGCTCCGATGTCACTCGACATGCCGCCTGGACGATAGGCTCCTTGAAGTCGCCAAAGCGCCCCGCATCGGGGGCCGCCGAAATGTTCGGGGTGGATACGCCGTTCCGGTGTCCCCGGCCCGATGGCCGTCTCCTTTCGGCGTCGAGTTCAGTCGAGCGCCCACTTTTTTATTTCTGTCATCCTAATCAATATCGATGCACTCATGCTGCCGTGTTTCGACATGAGGCACCGCGCACGACACATCGCGTTTCCCCAATAGAAAAGCCCGGCCCGCATCGAAGCGGGCCGGGCCGTGACGCGATGCGTGCTACTTGTTACAGCGCGCCGCCTTGCGCCGACGCCGAGCCCTTCACGCCAACCGACGCGCCGCCCTGCACCGAGTTCGTCGCGCCTTCGAGCGCCTCGCCGGCCTTCGCCTTCGCGCCGCCGGCGACGTCGCCCGCGGTCGACACCGCGCCTTGTGCATGGCTCTTCGCCGAGGCCGCGACGCGCTTCACGTGCGACTTCGTCGCGTGGACGGCCGATGCCGCCGCATCCTTCGTCGCGCCGGCCGCCGAACCGACCGCCTGCGTCGCGCCGCCGACCGCCGCGCCGGCTGCCGAGCCCACGCCGCCGACCGTCTTGCCGACGCCGTTCAGCGCGCCGCCGACGACATCGCCCGCGCCCGAACCCGAACCTGCCGCATTCGCGCCGCCGCCGGCCTGCACACCCACGCCGCCGCCGAGCAGCGGCGTCTGGACCTGGGCGCCGACGCCCGCGGAACCCTGCGCACCGGTCTGGGCTGTCTGTGCGAATGCAGCCGAAGTCGCCATCGCCGTCAGAGCGGCACCCAGCAGAATCGTGCGAATCGTGTTCATGGTCATTCTCCCCAAAGACGTTGTTGCTGCGGGCCGCCTTCGTGCGGCTTGTCGCATGCCTCGCCGCGACATGCGGCAGGTGGAGCTAATGTAGCGGCGGCGGCGTGCAAAACGATCGAATTGCGGGGACTGTTACTTCCGTTGCAAATGCTGACGATTGACTCACACTGTTTGACAATCGGAGGGTTGCGGCGGGGCGGCCGCTCTATTCGACGATGGACGGGCGCAGTCCGGGCCGGCAGACGTGCTTCATGCCGGCCGCCTCATCTGCATTCCGAAGGATGAGGATCGCGTGGCCGTCGATGCGGCCGCGTCACGATGCACGGCCCGGCCGCTAACGAGCGGACCGGCGCCGTGCGTGCGCTGCCCGGCTACGGCCGGAACGTATCGCCGAGCACGATGCCTTCGCGACGCGGATCGGTGCCGCCCTGCAACGCGGGCGACTGGCCGACCGTCACCCGCATCACCGTGTTGACGCCGCTCGCCTGCGCGGACGTCGATACCTTGTGCCCGAGCGCGAGCAGCCCCGTGATCAGCGGATCGTTCGCGCCGTTGTTCGCCGGGTTGACGTTCGGATGCTCGCCGCCGATCGTGGTCGTCGGGCTGTTGCTCGCGCCGAAATCGACGAGCCCCGCCGACTGCTGCGCATCGAGCCCCCAGTCGAGCGCGCCGACCAGCGTCTTGACCACGTATTGCGGAATCGTGCCGCCGCCCGGCGAACCGGTCGCCATCACGAAGTCGCCGCGCGAGCCGTCGGCAGCCTGCCCGAACACGATCGTCGGCGCCATCGAGCTGCGCGGCCGCTTGCCCGGCTGCAGGCGGTTCGCGACCGGATTGCCGGACGTGTCGAGCGGGTTCGCGGAGAAGTCGGTCAACTGGTTGTTCAGCAGGAAGCCGTTGGTCATGTGAAACGAGCCCATGCTCGATTCGACCGTCGTCGTCGCGCTCAGCACGTTGCCGTCGCCATCCACGATCGTGAACTGGTTCGTGCCGTGCTCGATCAGCGTCGTGTCGACGCCGAGCGGCACGGCACCGAGATTGCCGGGCTGCGCGGTGCCCATGCTCTTGGCCGGGTCGATCAGCGCCGCGCGCGATTTCAGGTACGGCTTGTTCAGCAACGTGTTCCACGTGCCGCCCGGCAGCGGCACGAAGTCGGTATCGGCCACGTACTTGTCGCGGTCGGCATACGCGAGCCGTTCGGCTTCGGTAATGAGATGAACGCCCGCGACGGTCGGCTTGCCGCCTTCGAGATCGATCGCCGTCGGTTTCAGCGACTTCAGGTCATAGTTCTCGAGGATGCCGAGCGCCGATGCGACCGCGATGCCGCCCGACGACGGCGGCGGCATCCCGCAAACCCAGTAACTGCGATAGGTCGTGCACACCGGGTCGCGGCGCTTCGCCTGATATGCGGCAAGGTCGGCGACGGTCGTCTTGCCCGGCGTGAGCGTCGAGCCGTCCGCGCCCTTCGTCGCGGCGATCTTCGCGACGATGTCCTGCGCGATCTGCCCCGTATACAGCGCATTCGCGCCCGACTGCGCCATCAGCGACAGCGTGCGCGCGTAGGCCGGATTCTTCAGAACGGTGCCGAGCGTCTTCGGCGAACCATCGGCGTTCAGGAAATACGCGGCGGCTTCGGGGTCGCGCTTCAGGTTCGCGGCATTCGCGGCGATCGCGTCGGCCAGCCGGCCGCCGATCGGGAAACCGTTGGTCGCGAGCGTAATCGCATCGCCGAACAGGCTCTGCCATGGCAAGCGGCCGTGATCCTGTTGCAGCGCCTCGATGAGCCGCGGCACGCCGATCGTGCCGATCGAGCGGCCGCTCGCGCGCGCGCTCGGCAGCGGCGCCGAATGATCGGTGGCGTCATCGACGTAGCGCAGGTAGTTCTCGGTCGCGGCGGCCGGCGCGGTTTCGCGGCCGTCGTATGCCTGCAGCGTCTTGCCGCGCGCATCGTAGTAGAGCAGCACGCCGCCCGAGCCGAGGCCCGTCGCCTCGGGCACCGTCAGGCCGAGCACGGCCTGCACGGCGACCGCCGCGTCAGCGGCCGTGCCGCCCTTCTTCAACACCGCGCAACCGGCCGCGCTCGCGTACGCGTTCGACGTTGCCACGAGGTACGTTTTCGCATAGACGGGCTTCATCCCGGTGCGATAGCCCGACGACGCTTCCGGCAGCGACGGGTCGCCCGGCTGGTTCGAGCCCACCACGACCGTCGCGCCGCTGTTGTCGACCGCGAGGCAGCTCGCATCGGCGGAAGGCGCGGTCGTGCGGGCCGCCTCGTTCTCGACGTCGCCGCCACAGGCGGTCAGCAGGGCTGCCGCGAGCAACGCGGACGCATACGGAAAAATCGCTGTTCTGTGCATTGTCTGCCGATGTTCCTGTCGATCGTTGCGATGGGCATCCTGTTGCCGGCAACCGCCTCGGTGCCCGGGCAACGTGTTCGATACTCGCACGGACAAAATTTTTCCGGCAATAGGGAAATCACGTCACGCAGCCGAAAGTTGTGTACGCAACGTCACCGAACCGGCATGCGGTTTTGCCTGCTGCATCGCAATGCGGCTTACATCGCGACGCAAATGGCGTTCGCCGTGCTCGCGCGGCCGGGCAGGCAAGCCCACGCCGGCGCGGCTGCGGCGCCTTCGCCCGACGCGCGGCAGCAGCGCCATTGCGCACGCTGCCCGCGCTTGACGACGCCTGCGTTCTTGCCTGAAGCTCGGCTTCCTCGCACGGCTGGTCGCGTTCATGCCGGCCGGCGGCTAATGGTCAGGAATCCGGATATCGATGCAATGGAACCGCGTACCGGATACGTTCCGCGTCTTCATCACGCTGTTGCGCGTGCTCGTTCGCCTGACGATGAACGATGACGACATCGACGGCACGCGTACCGCGGCCTGACGGGTCGGCATCGCCGCGCTCCGCCCTGGCATCCGGACGATTGCCGGCGTCACCGCGTCCGGCTATAAAACGGAGATGGACACGACTCGCTGGATTCACGACCCCGTCGGCGCGTTTCGCGCCTGGCAGGAAACCACTGCGGCCGGCGCCGGCCGCCGGCCGTTCGCGCCGCGCTCGGTCGTGCAGCACGTCGCGATGTTCGAGCGATTCCTGCGCCACCTGAGCGCACATCGCGTGTCGCTCGCGACATTCGGGCCCGACCACGTCGCAGCCTTCCTCGCCGAACTCGACCGCACCTGCGCGCCCGGCACGTCGACGCGCGTGCGCTATGCGAAGCTGATCGACCGGCTCGGCCGGCATCTGGTCGACACCGATGTGCGGACGATCCATCCGGCCGGCCGATCGACGCGCGATCTCGCATGGCCGGACGGCGAGCCCGAGCCCTGCTACCTGCCGCCCGATGCCGACGCGGCGCTGCAGCGTCATGTGCAGCCTCGAGCGAACGACACGCCGGCCGACTGCCGGAATCGCGCGATCGTCGCGCTGCTGCTCGCGAGCGGCATCACGTCGGCCGAGATCCGCGCGGCGACAGGCGATGCACTCGATCTCGACGCGCGGCCAGCGGCATTGTCGGTGCCGCGCGATCGCGCGCGGCCGGCGCGCCGGATCGCGCTCGCCGCGTTCGCGGTGGCGCCGCTCGCCGCATGGCGCGCGCACTCGACCGACGTGCCGCCGTCGGCGCGGCTGTTTCCCGCGCCGCGCGGGGGAGCGATGAACGACATGTTCCTGCTGCTGGTCGTACGTGACGCGCTGAACGCGATCGGCTTTCGCGCAGCGGACATGAGCCCGCGCATACTCCGCAATACCTATGCGCGCCGCCAGTTGCTCGCCGGCCACGCGCATGCCGATGTCACGGCGATGCTCGGCCTCGCCAGCATGCGAACGGTCACGCGCATCCGGCAGACGCTGCCGCCCGATGCGGCCGCGGATCGCGCCGCTCACGAGCGCTGAACGCGCGCCGCCGGCGCGGATCGTGTTCCTCCCGGTTCGCTATTCGCCCGGCCTCGACTGGACCAGCCGCAGAATCCGCGTGTCGTACGGCGCTTGCATCACTTCCGCGATACGGATACTGGACGCGGCTGGATGCAGCGGATTCAACAGGAAGTTATGGGCGTGCGGCACGACGACGCTCGGCACGCGCAGCAGCGCGCTCGGCTGCGTGTGCAGCCACTCGGTGCCGGCGCTGCGGGTCCAGTCGACGTTCGTTCGCCAGTCCTCTAGCGCATCGCCTTCGGCGATTTCGGCCACGTCCACGGAATCGGGCACCTCGATACGCAGCAACTGGTAGCCGCTCGGCAATTGCGCGACGGTCGCGATTTCGAAATGAACCAGCGTCTCGAGCAACGCGAGCGCCGGATGCTCGGCGAGATACACGACCGGCTGCCCGGCGAAATGCCAGCGCCCACCGGCCCGCAACCCGCCGACGCCTTTCAGGTCGGCGTAATTGCTGATCCGCCACAGCGTCGTCAAGCGAAATACCCCTCGTCGATCTGCGTGAGGGCCTCTTCGACGAGCCGCGCGCCATGCTCGGTGCTCGCCATGTCGAGCGACGTGCGGCCGCCGAAGCGCTGGAGCCCGTTGCGCAGCCACGCCATCGCCTTGTCCTGGTCGCCGAACGTGGCCGTCGCCTGCGCGACGATGCGCGCGAGACGAATCGCCTTGTCCGACTCTTCCGGCGACAGGCGTTCGTGCGCCTGGCGACGATGGCTCAGCGTGCGGCGCGGGATGATGAAGGCCAGCTCGTCCGATTTCAGCCCGCGCTCGGACAGGCGATCGATCACCGACACGTCGACGCGCGCGCTCGCCAGTTCGGCCAGATCCGCGCCCGAGCGAACGCGGATCGCCAGCAGCTGTTCGAGAATCGTGAATTCGGCCTGACGCGGATGGGCGACGCCCGAAGGATGAAAAGCGATGGTGCTCATGACCTGTCTCCGGCAATTTGCCCAACCATTATAGGCGTTTTGCCGGATGCTTGCGGACGGCCGAGCATCGGGGTTTGCCCGTCGGGCTGGCAGGCCGGTATTCGGGGACACGCGAATCGGAGATTCGCCTCGGAGAGCGGGTACACAAATTCAGTATATAAAATTCACGTCCCTGATTACCCGAAGTTGTCACGTAACAATTTTCCGCCGGTAATACGCGAGTCGAACGAACGCCCCTTGTCCCCCGGGTCCGGCCAAGGCCGCGAGGGTGGCGTCGGCGCCGAATGCGCCGTACGCCCGGCAGTCGATCAACGTCGGCCGAGGCGCGGCCACCCTCCCCCGCTCAGCCGGCCCATGCGGACGCCCGAATCACGCTGCAGAAGTTGCCCGCACGGAAATGCGGATCCTTGTCCGCGAGCACGTCGGCCTTTACGTTGCCGAACGTCGTGCCGGGCTTGTGCTTGATGCCGTCGTAGAACGCCTGAATGATGTCTTCCTTGAAATGCGGCGTGCGCGGATGCGCGCGCACGACCGCTTCCCGCTCGACGTCGCTGTATTCCGGGTAAGCGAGGCCCAGTACGTCCATTTCGACGCCCGCCGTGACCAGCGCGACGACAGGATGCATGTGTTGCGGAATGCCGGGCGTGGTATGCAGTGCGATCGACGTCCACACGACGTCGATGTCCTGTTGCGATATCCCGTGGCCCTTCAGAAAATCGCGGGCGGCATTGGCACCGTCCACTTCAAAGCGCTCGCATGCGCTGCTGTGCCGGTGCGTGAGCCCCATGTCATGGAACATGCAGCCGCAATAGAGCAGCTCGGGATCGTAGTCGAGCCCGCGGCGCCGGCCCGCCAGCGCCGCGAAATAAAACACGCGGCTCGAGTGATGGAACAACAGCTCGGACTCGGTATCGCGCACGAGTTCGGTAATCTCGCGCGTCAGTCGCGTAGCGGGAAGGGTAATGCCGGCAACACTCACAGTCATGGTCGACCTCCGTGGAAGATACCCTCGATTCTCCGGAGTCCGACGTATGTCTTAAATAGACATGTCACGACAAATTCTGCCATTTTGCGCGATCGACGGACACGACGCCTGCACGGCGAATGCGGCGCCCCTATACTGCTGCGCATCACGTTCGATACAACACGCAACGATCATGCCGAAGGTCGTAGGTATTTTCGCCGTTCCGGGCGTTCAGCTGCTCGACGTCTCCGCGCCGCTCGACGTGTTCGCGCAGGCGAACGCCGAATGCGGGAAACCGTTCTATGCGTTGCGGATCATCGCGGCCGGGCCAGGCCCGATCCGCAGTTCGTCCGGTGCGCGGTTGCTGCCCGACTGGATCGCGCCCGACATCCCCGAGCGCATCGACACGCTGCTGGTCGCCGGCGCGCCGAACGCCGGCCAGATCGCGCTGCGCACCGACCTCCTCGCGTGGCTGCGCGCGGCGGCCGTGCAAAGCAGGCGCTACGGCTCGATCTGCACCGGCGCGTTCCTCCTCGCGGCCACCGGCCTGCTGAAAGGGCGTCACCTGACCACGCACTGGGCCGCTGCCGACGCGCTCGCGCAGGCGTATCCGTCGCTCGCGGTCGACGCCGACGCGCTGTACGTGCGCGACGGCAAGCTGCGCACCGGCGCCGGCGTCACGGCCGGGCTGGATCTGGCGCTCGCACTGGTCGAGGAAGATCTCGGCCGCGAGATCGCGCGGCGGGTCGCCGCGCAACTGGTGATGTTCTTCAAGCGCCCGGGCGGGCAGCTCCAGTTCAGCCGCAAGGGCGAAGCGCGCCCCGCCGGGCGTTCGGTGTTGCAGGAGGTCCAGCGCTGGATCGCGGCGCATCCCGAACTCGAGCATTCGGTGGCCGAGATGGCGAAGCATGCGGGCATGAGCGCGCGCCATTTCGCGCGGTTGTTCCGCGCGGAGGTCGGCATGACGCCGGCCGCGTGGGTTGAGGTGACGCGCATCTCGGCCGCCCGCCGGTTGCTCGAGAACGGCCACGACACGCCGAAGCAGGTCGCCGGGAAATGCGGCTTCGCGAACGTCGATACGCTCAGGCGAGCGTTTACCCGGCATGTCGGCATCACGCCGGCCGAATACCGGAAACGGCAGGCGACCCTGGCGGCGTGATGCGAAACGGGCAATGCCGACGGCCCCGCAAAAATAATTCGGAATGCGATTCAACTGCCCCTCTCGCATCTGTCGCGCCGATCGACTCGATCGCCCCCGAAGGCCCCGCTCGTGCTCCGGCACGCCCGCAATATTCAGACGAAACGCCATGCCGCGCGAATCGTTTACCCAGTTGCAATAATGATTCGCTGCAACGCGTATTTCCGACCGGTAACGCGATCGTTACGATGCAATCAACCGCTGAACGCAACGAGCGAAGCGCGAAATCAACAGAACCGGAGGTCACCATGAAGTCGTTCATCACCGCTGTCGTCGCCGCAACTGCCCTGTCCGCGTCGTACGGCGCATTCGCGCAATCGAACCCGTCGGGCTCGCTCACGCGTGCCCAGGTGCGTGCGGAACTCGTTCAGCTCGAACAGGCCGGCTACAAGCCCGAAGCATCCGATCCGTATTACCCGCGTGCACTGCAGGCCGCCCAGGCCCGCGTGACGAACGCCGATGAAACCGGCTACGGCGCGCAAGCAGCCGCCGGCGCGCGTGCCGGCCGCGCGATCGCGGTCAAGCAGGAAGGCCGCGACTCGATCTATTTCGGCCAGTAAGCCGGATACGCGCCCGCGTATTCACGGCGTACTCGCGCCGTATTCCGATACGCACGTCGTACACGCGACACCCCGCTCCCGTTCACCGGGGCGGGGTGTTTGCTTTCCGGTCGTCCGCTTCCGTCCCCCGGTCGCGCGACGCGGTACCGTTCACGCAGGCGTCCGGTGTTTGCGCATAGAATGGCCCGTGGTCGGCGCCGGCCGGAATGAACGCGAGCGGTATCACGACGCCCGCTGGCCGGCCCGATGTCGCACTCGGCGCATTTTTCGAAAAGGAGCGGTTTCATGTCTCAAACATCCGGTTCCACGATCACGTTTCGCCGCCCGGACGGTCAGGAGCTGCAGGGCTATCTCGCCACGCCGGCACGGACCGAAGGCGCGCCCGCGGTCGTCGTCATCCAGGAATGGTGGGGGTTGAACGACCAGATCCGCGGCGTCGCGGATCGTCTCGCGCGCTGCGGTTACTTCGCGCTCGTGCCCGACCTGTATCGCGGCAAGTCGACCGTCGAGGAGGAAGAAGCACACCACTTGATGACCGGCCTCGATTTCGGCGACGCCGCGTCGCAGGACATTCCCGGCGCGGTCGCGTACCTGAAGACGCTCGCGCCGCGTGTCGCGGTGACGGGCTACTGCATGGGCGGCGCCCTCACGCTGCTGTCGCTGCAGTATGCCGAAGCCGACGCCGGCGTCACGTGGTACGGTCTGCCGCCGCTCGACTACCTCGACCCGGCCAAGCTCAAGGTGCCGCTGATGGGCCACTGGGCGACGCAGGATGCGTTCTTCACGATCGACCAGGTCGACGCACTGGAAAAGAAGCTGACCGATGCGAACGTCGGTTTCGAATTCCACCGCTATCTCGCGCACCATGCGTTCGCGAACGAGACGGCCGTCGGCCCCGGCCGCATCGCCGGCACGCAGTTCGATCCGGTGTGGTCGCAGATGGCGTGGGATCGCACGCTCACGTTCTTCGGCCGGACACTCTGGACGAAGCAAGCGTAACGTCATGCCGCGCCTCGCACGGGCGACGGTACACAAGACAACGCCACGGACTTTCGTCCGTGGCGTTCTCGTTTCCGCATACAGCCGGTTCGACACGCAAGCGCGGCGAACCGCGCTCGCCCTTCTCCATGCTTACCCGTTCGCCGCTGCCGACGCAGGCGCCGGCGCGGCCGCCTTGTCGTAGTCGACGAATGCATCGGGCGCGCGCGGCGCTTCGCCGGCACGCTGGATCCACCCGCCGCCGAGCGCGCGGTACAGATCGACCAGGTTCGTCCAGCGGGCCAGACGCGCGCTGATCAGCGACTGCTGCGCCGAGTACAGATCCGTCTGCGCGGTCAGCACCGACAGGTAGCTGTCGACGCCGTTCTTGTACCGCAGGTCCGACAGGTCGAAGCGCCGCTGCTGCGCGTGCTCGTTGCGCTCGAGCGCCGCGATCTGCTGGTCGTACGTGCCGCGTGCGGCGAGGCCGTCCGCCACTTCGCGGAACGCCGACTGGATCGCCTTCTCGTAGTTCGCGATCTCGATGCGCTTCTGCACGTTCGCGAGATTCAGGTTCGCGATGTTCTGCCCGCCTTCGAAGATCGGCATCGTGATCTGCGGCGCGAACGACCATGCGGCCGTGCCGGCCTTGAACAGACCGCCGAGCGTCGGGCTGCCGGTGCCGAACGCACCCGTCAGCGAGATACGCGGGAAGAATGCCGCGCGCGCCGCGCCGATGTTCGCGTTGGCAGCCAGCAGCGTCTGCTCGGCCTGCATCACGTCCGGACGACGCGTGAGCAGATCCGACGGAAGGCCTGCCGGCACGTCCGTCAGCAGATTCTGCGCGTCGAGCGGCATGCCCGCCGGCAGGTCGTCCGGCAGCGGCTCGCCGATCAGCAGCACCAGCGCGTTCAGCGCCTGCGCACGCGCACGTGCCTGCGCCTGCTGGTTCGCAAGCGCCGTCTCGACCACCGTCTGCGCCTGACGCAGCTCGAGCTCGGAGCCCGTGCCGTTGTCGAACTGCAGCTTCGTCAGGTCGTAGGACGCCTGCGCGGTCTTCAGCGTGTTCTCGGTGACCTTCAGCAGATCGTCGGTCGACAGCAGCGTCAGGTACTGGTCAGCCACCTGCGACACCAGCGAGATTTCCGATGCCTGCCGGGCATACGACGTCGACAGGTACTGCGCGAGCGCCTGGTCCTTCAGGCTCTGCACGCGGCCGAACAGGTCGAGCTCCCACGACGCCGAGAGCCCGACGTTGTAGTTGCGCGAGATCAGCGGCTGGCCCGTCTGCGATAGGCCCTGCGGGAAACGCTGGATGCTGCCCGTGCCCGTGCCGTCGAGCGACGGGAACAGCCCCGCGCGCGTGATCTGGTACTGCGCGCGCGCCGCCTCGATGTTCAGCACCGACACGCGCAGGTCGCGGTTGTTGTTCAGCGCGATCTCGATCAGCCGCTGCAGGCGCGGATCGACGAAGAACTCGCGCCAGCCGATGGCGGTCGCAGCTTGCCCGTTCGCGCTGCGCGCGCCGGCCGCGCCCGGCTGCGTCGCGTAGACGCCGCCGGCCGGGTACGCCTGCGCGACGGGCGCGTCGGGCCGCTTGTAATGCGGCGCCATCGTGCAGCCGGCGGCAAACAGCGCGGCAGCCAGTGCGACCGCGGTTGCGGTCAAAGCATGTTTTCGCATCGTTACTGCCCCTTCGAATCGTGTGCGTCGTCGTGACCGCGCTGCAGGTCGCCCTGCACGAGACGCCATGCGTCGTCGACGTTTTCGGTCTCGCCGCTGAAGATCGCGCGAACCCGCACGAAGAACATCGGGATCATGAAAATGGCGAGGAACGTCGCCGTGATCATCCCGCCGATCACGCCCGTGCCGATCGCGTGCTGGCTCGCCGAGCCCGCGCCGTTGCTGATCGCGAGCGGCAGCACGCCCAGCATGAACGCGAGCGATGTCATCAGGATCGGACGCAGCCGCAGGCGCGCCGCCTCGATCGCCGCGCGCACCGGCCCCATGTTCCCGCCCGCCTGCAGCTCGCGCGCGAACTCGACGATCAGGATCGCGTTCTTCGCGGACAGGCCTACCGTGGTCAGCAGGCCGACCTGGAAGAACACGTCGTTCTCGAGGCCGCGCAGCATCGTCGCGAGCAGCGCGCCGACCACGCCGAGCGGCACGACCATGATCACCGAGAACGGGATCGACCAGCTTTCATACAGCGCCGCGAGACACAGGAACACGACGAGGATCGAGATCGCGTACAGGATCGGCGCCTGCGAACCGGACTGGATTTCCTGGAACGACAGCCCCGTCCACGAATAGCCGATGCCTTCCGGCAGCTTGCTCGCGAGCGCTTCCATCGCGGCCATCGCCTGGCCGGTCGACTTGCCTTCCGCGGCCTGCCCCTGGATCTCGATCGACGACACGCCGTTGTAACGCTCGAGCTTCGGCGACCCGTAGATCCAGTGGCCGCTCGAGAACGCGCTGAATGGCACCATCCCACCCGAGCTGTTGCGCACGTACCAGATGTTCATGTCCTCCGGCGTCATCCGGAACGGCGCGTCCGATTGTACGTACACCTTCTTGATCCGGCCGTCGGTATCGAGGAAGTTGTTCACGTACTGCGACGCCCATGCGATCGAGAACGTCTGGTCGATCGCCGCGGCCGTCACGCCGAGCGCGTTCGCCTTCTCGCGATCGATGTCGACCTTGTACTGCGGCGTATCGTTCAGGCCGTTCGGGCGCACCAGCGCCAACGCCGGATCCTTCGCGGCCATCCCGAGCAACTGGCCGCGCGCGGCCATCAGCGCTTCGTGACCGAGGCCGGCGTTGTCCGTCAGCTCGAAGTCGAAGCCGGCGGCCGTGCCGAGTTCGGGAATCGACGGCGGGTTGAACGGAATCACCATCGCGTCCTTGTACGTCGAATAGTGCGCGAAGGTCCGGCCGATCAGCGCCTGCACCTTCCGGTCCGAACGCTGGCGCTGCTCGTACGGTTTCAGCTTCACGAACACGAGGCCGGCGTTCTGGCCGCGGCCCGCGAAGCTGAAGCCGTTGACCGTGAACACCGAGTCGACCACATCCTTCTCCGCGGTGGTCAGGTACGTGTTGATGTTGTCGAGCGTCCTGCCGGTCGTTTCCTGCGTGGAGCCGGACGGCGTCTGCACGATCATGAACATGTAGCCCTGGTCTTCATCGGGCAGGAACGACTTCGGCAGGCGCGCGAACATCACGCCGACCGCGAGGAACACGGCGAGGTAGATCACGAGCCAGCGGCCCGAGCGCCGAATCACGTGGTTCACGCCGCTCGTGTAGCGATCCCGGCTGCGATCGAAAGTCCGGTTGAACCAGCCGAAGAAACCCTTCTTCTCTTCGTGATGCCCCTTCTCGATCGGCTTCAGGATCGTCGCGCACAGCGCCGGCGTAAGAATCAACGCGACCAGCACCGACAGCACCATCGCCGACACGATCGTCAGCGAGAACTGACGATAGATCGCGCCGACCGAGCCCCCCGAGAACGCGACCGGCACGAACACCGCCGACAGCACGAGCGCCACGCCGACGAGTGCGCCGGTGATCTGCCCCATCGCCTTGCGGGTCGCCTCCTTCGGCGACAACCCCTCCTCGGCCATCACCCGCTCGACGTTCTCGACCACCACGATCGCATCGTCGACCAGCAGGCCGATCGCGAGCACGAGGCCGAACATCGACAGCGTGTTGATCGAAAAGCCGACGATACCCATGATCGCGAACGTGCCGAGCAGCACGACCGGCACCGCGATCGTCGGGATGATCGTCGCCCGCAGGTTCTGCAGGAACAGGTACATCACGAGGAACACGAGCACGATGCCCTCGATCAGCGTCTTGACCACTTCCTCGATCGACAGGCGCACGAACGGCGTCGTGTCGTACGGGTAGTGCACGACGAGACCATGCGGGAAGTACTTCGACAGCTCGTCGATCTTGGCCCGCAGCGCGTTCGCGGTCGCCAGCGCATTCGCGCCGGTCGCGAGCTGGATACCGAGGCCGGCCGTCGGCTGTCCCATGTACTTCGTGTCGAACGTGTAGTTCTCCGAACCCAGCGCCGCACGGCCGACGTCCTTCAGGCGAACCTGCGAGCCGTCCTGGTTGACCTTCAGCAGGATGTTGCCGAACTGCTCGGGCGTGCGCAGCAGCGTCGATTCGGTGATCGTCGCCTGCAGCACGGTGCCCGGCTTCGCCGGCGTGCCGCCGATCTGGCCGCCCGCGATCTGCACGTTCTGCTGCGTGATCGCGGCCGTCACGTCGGTCGGCGTGAGGCTGTAGTTGGTCAGCTTGACGGGGTCGAGCCAGATCCGCATCGAGAACTGCGAACCGAGCAGCAGCGTCTGGCCGACGCCGTTCACGCGGCTCAGCGGGTCGAGCACGTGCGACGCCACGTAGTTCGTCAGATCCTCCTTCGACATCCGGCCGTCCTCGGAGTTGAACGCGAACCACATCAGCCAGTTGCTGCTGGATTTCGTGACCTGCATGCCGAGCTGCTGCACGACCTGGGGCAGGTTCGGCGTCGCGAGCGACAGCTTGTTCTGCACCTGCACCTGCGCGACGTCCGGGTTCGTGCCCGGCGAGAAGGTCAGCGTGATCGTCGCGTTGCCCGAATCGTCGCTCGTCGACGACATGTACAGGAAGTTGTCGAGCCCGCTCATCTGCTGCTCGATCACCTGCGTGACCGTATCTTCCACGGTCTTCGCGGAAGCGCCAGGATAGTTCGCCTGGATCTGGATCGTCGGCGGTGCGATCGTCGGATACTGCGCAATCGGCATCTTGAAGATCGATGCGACGCCGGCCAGCATCAGCACGATCGCGATCACCCACGCGAAGATCGGGCGATCGATAAAGAACTTGGCCATGAAACGGACTCCCTGTTATTGCGCGCTCGACGCGGCGGTCGAACTCGCTGCGGCATTGGCTGCGGTAGTCACCGGCGTGGCGCTTGCCGGCGCGGCGCCGGCCGATGTGGCGGATGCGGCGTCCGGCGCCGGGGCGAGCTGCGCGGCGACGGTCTTTACCGTCGCGCCCGGGCGCACCTTGTCGACGCCCTGCACGATCACGTGATCGCCCGCCTGCAGACCGCCTTCCACGATCCAGTTCTGGCCTTGCATGCCGGTCGTCTTCAGCGGACGCGGCTCGACCTTGTTGCTGGCGTTCACGACCATCGCGATCGCCTGCCCCTTCTGGTCGTGCGTGACGCCGATCTGCGGCACCAGGAACGCGTTCTCGTTCACGCCTTCCTCGATCCGTGCGCGCACGAACATCCCCGGCAGCAGCACGCGGCCCGGGTTCGGGAACACCGCGCGGATCGTCACCGAGCCGGTGGTCTGGTCGACCGTCACGTCCGAGAACTGCAGCTTGCCCGGCTCCGAGTAGGTCTTGCCGTCTTCCAGGATCAGCGACACCTTCGCCGCGCCCGGGCCGCTCGTCTTCAGACGGCCGCTCTGCACGTCCTGGCGCAGCTTCAGCCCTTCGAGGCTCGACTGCGTGAGGTCGACGTACACTGGATCGAGCTGCTGCACCGTCGACATCAGCGTCGCCTGGCTCGCCTGCACGTAGGCGCCCGGCGTGACCTGCGAGATGCCGACGCGGCCGCTGATCGGCGACATGACATCCGTATAGCCGAGGTTGATCTGCGCGGTGTCGACCGCCGCCTTGCCGGCCGCGACGTCCGCCGCGGCCTGGCCTTGCGTGGCCACCGCGTTGTCGTAGTCCTGCTTGCTGACCGCGTTCGCGGCGACCAGCACCTTGTAGCGCGCGACCAGCGCGTTCTGCGTGACGAGGTTCGCCTGCGCCTTCGCGAGCGTCGCCTTCGCGCTGTTCAGCGCCGCGATGTACGGCGCCGGATCGATCTTGTAGAGGCGCTGACCGGCCTTGACGTCGGTGCCTTCGGTGAATTCACGGCGCAGCACGATGCCGTCGACCCGTGCACGCACTTGCGCGACGAGGAATGCGCTGGTGCGGCCCGGCAGGTCGGTGAAGACCGGTACGGCTTGCGGCTGGACGGTGACGACGCCGACTTCCGGCGTTTGCGGCGGCGGTGCCGATTCTTTTTTTCCGCAGGCAGCCAGGAAAACCGCGGCTGCCGCGACAGTGATTAAGCGGTATGGAACCCGTTCGACGCGCATGGAGCGACCTCTCACAATTAGACGACCTTCAATGGGAATCATCAGATCTCCTCATGGCCCTGACGCGCGGCGGACCTGCAGCTTCCTGCCCGCCGCGGATGCGGACGCGTGTTGCGGGTGTGCGTTGCACCCTGCGGAGCGTTCGTGTGCCGAACTGCTTCCGAAAAAGAACGGCGAGCCCGCGCCTCCGGCGGGTTCGCGTTGCCATGGATTCGGCCAGACCGCTAGCGCGCGGGTCGAAATGCGGCGCCGGCGAATTCGATGAACGCGCGCGCGGCAGCCGGCAGACGCGCGGCACGCGCATGCGCGAGCTTCAGCGTGACGGGCGCGAGCGGGTGGACCGGGGCCACGCGCACCAGCGTGCCGGCCGCCAGATCGGCATCGACGAGATACGCGGGCAGCACCGCCGCGCCCATGCCGGCGACGGCGAGTCGTCGCACCATCTCGAGATGGCCGACGCCCGTATTGCCGGGTGCTACGCCGGATCGAATCCCGGCCGCGCGGTCGTCGTCGGCCGCCGCCCGCTCCAGCCGCACGGCTGCGATGTCCGGCCAGTCGCCCGACGCAGCCGCGCCGCCGTGCGCGGCGACGTAAGCCGGCGCCGCGACGCGCACGGATTCGTACGCAGCCAGCGTATGCAACGCATGCGCGCCGGACACCGGCATGCCATCCGTCAGGAACGCGACGTCGATGTCCTCGGCAGTCAGGTCGACATGGGCATCGGTCAGCGTCACGGTCGGCCGCACGTCCGGAAACCGGTGCACGAAACGATCGAGCAACGCGCTCAACTGGCTGAGCCCGAACGCAACCGGTGCGGCCACGCGCAATACGCCTTCCGGCTTGCTGCCCATCGCGACGAAACGGCCGTCGATCTCGTCGATCGCACCGAGGATCCGCTCGACGCGCGCGAGATACAGCTCGCCGATTTCGGTCAGCGACTGATGGTTCGTGCTGCGTTGAAGCAAGCGCGCGCCGAGGCGCGTCTCGAGCGCTTCGACGAGCCGGCTCGCCATCGCCGTCGACACGCGCAAGCGCGTCGCCGCCCGACGAAACCCGCCTTCCCTTGCCACCGTCACGAATGCCCGAATCGATTGAAGTTGGTCCATTTCTCCGGATTCCCCTGCGCGCACGACTGCCCGTATCCCTGCACCGGACGCCGTGCCGCGCGCCGGCCCGCATCGAACCGGCCAATGCGGCGGCCCCGACGCCGGCTCATCCGGATCGGTCGGCCCGTGCGCGACAGACGCGGTCCGGCTTGCAACGGACGCAAACCGGCCTCGGCAAACCCGATGCACGATCGTTCAATAGCAGTCCTGAGTCTTTCCCGGCGATTCGCCGCGGCGACGCACGCGACAAGGCCGGCGGCGACCGCGCATCACGCGCACGGTATTGCCCGCGCCATCCGGGCACGCTGAATCGCATTTCTTCAGCAGGTGCAATGGTAGGGAAACCGCCGGGAAATGGCTTGCCCGATCCTGCGATTGTTTTGCCTTAATTTCCGAATTTGTGCGCCGCACACCGTGCAACGGCGCGTGACGCATCCGTCGAGCATGCAGGTCCGGATGATCGGGCTAATTTCGGACAGGTTTAGGCAATCCCGCGCACGCAACTTCACAGTACGATTGATCGCCGTGCCAGCACCTCGACAGGGGACGGCAGCCGCGCATCGCATCGCCCACTCCGTCAACCGCTCATGCAACATGGAAATCGACGCCCGAACGCCACCGCAACCGCGCACGCCGTCGGATCATGATGGTTGGTCGCCAGCCCGGTCGCCTGCGGCCCGGCTCGCGGCGCTGATCGCCGCGTACGCGCCGCACGACGGCATGTTCGACCTCCCGCTGCGCGGCATGCGCATCGCGCGTGCTTGCGCGCCGCCGGCGCAGTGGAGCCACGGCGTGCACCACGCGTGCCTGAGCATCGTCGGGCAAGGCGCGAAGTCGATGCGGGTCGGCGACGATACCTACACGATCGACGCATCGCGGATGCTGGTCGCAACCGCCGACCTGCCCGTGACCGGACGCGTGACGCGCGCGAATCCGGCCGAGCCGTTCCTTTACGTGCAGCTCGCACTCGATCCGCATCGCATCGCGGCGCTCACGCCGCGCGTGTTTCCGCGCGGGCTGCCGAAAGCCGTCGACTGCCGGGCACTCGCGACGCACGACGCGACGCCGGAAATCGTCGACGGCATCGCCCGGCTGATGCACCTGATCGCGCAACCGGACGACCTCGATCTGCTCGCGCCGCTGATCGTCGACGAAATCCTGATCCGGCTGCTGCGCGGCCCGTCGGGCGCGCGCGTCGCGCAGATCGGCGACGCCGGTTCGACCACCCAGCGCATTTCGCGCGCCGTCGCCTGGATTCGCGACCATTACCTCGACCCGATGGCGGTCGACTCGCTCGCGCGGCAGGTGGGGATGAGCCCGTCGACCTTCCACCATCACTTTCGTGCGGTCACGTCGATGAGCCCGTTGCAATGCCAGAAGGTGCTGCGGCTGCAGGAAGCGCGCCATCTGATGTGCCTCGCGTCAATGGACGCGCGGCAGGCGTGCCGAAGTGTCGGCTACGTGAGCGCGTCGCAGTTCAGTCGCGAATACGCGCGGCTGTTCGGCGATGCGCCGGGCCGCGACGTCGCGAGGCTGCGCGACGAAGCCGTGCCGCTGTCGCGCGTCATACCGTGAATGGATATCGCGTGCGAGGCGGCGGTTCGTCACCTGCTCGATCGTCGGGCGGCTGCGCCCTCACGCGAATCAGGCATGACGGGATGCGCAGCAAGCATTCGATGCAGCCTCGTCGGCGGCCAGCATTTCGGGCACGCACTCCCGCAGGAAATCGACGAACGTGCGGATCTTCGCATCGAGATACTGACGCGACGCATACAGCGTGTAGACCGTCAGCTTCTGCAGCCGGTAGTCGGGCAGCACGCGCACCAGTGCGCCGCTCGCGAGCGCGGGCAGCGCCGCCGACATCGGCAGCGAGCCGATCCCGAGCCCCGCGCGCAGCGCGGCGCCGAGCGCATCGGCGATATTCACTTCGAAATCCGGTACCGGCAGCTCGAACGTTTCGCGGCCGTTCGGGCCGTCGAGATGCCAGCGGTCGCGCGGAAAGAGCGGCGTGACGAGCCGCAGGCACGCATGCCCGGCGAGATCGCTGACCGTGCGCGGTGTGCCGCGCGCCTTCAGGTAGGCAGGCGACGCGCACAGCACGCTGCCCACGTCGCCGAGCCGCTGCGATACCAGCCCGGAATCGGGTAGCTCCGTCGTGCTCAACTGCAGCGACACGTCGTAGCCTTCGTCGATGATGTCGGGCACGTGCTGCGACAGCGTCAGCTCGACCGCGACGGACGGATAGCGCTCGCGGTAGCGCACGACCGCAGGCACCACGTAGGACTGGCCGAAACTCGTCGTCGCATGAACGCGCAGCCGTCCGGACGGCTTCGCCTGTGCATCGGCCGCCTCGGCTTCCGCTTCGTCGATATAGCCGAGGATGCGCTGGCAGCGGTCGAGATAGCGCTGCCCGGCGTCGGTCAGCGCGATGCGGCGCGTGCTGCGGTTGAGCAGGCGCGTGCGCAGATGCGTTTCGAGTTGCGCGACCGAGCGCGACGCGTAGGCCGTCGTGATGTCCAGACGCTGGGCCGCGCTCGTGAAGCTGCCCTCCTCCGCGACCCGGACGAAAATGCGCATCATCTGTAACGTGTCCATCGACCTGTTCCCGGGGATTGTCACGTCGCACCGCCGTGCAGCCACGGTGCCGACGGCGCCGGCACACGCCGGTCCGGCGCGAATTGTGCGGAACAGTACAGCAGCGTTGCAGGCGTGTCCAGTTCGTCGTAGGCGGCGTGATCCGGCTGCCGAATCGTGCTGCCGGGCGGCTCGCCGGACGGCATCGGGACCGTGCATACAGGCGTATCGGACGTACCGACGGGCCAACGGCATCGGCCGCCGAAAACGACCCGCAAACCGTCATGCCGCCAGCCGCTCGATTGACGCCGTTCGCATCTCGCGCGTTACGCAGCGCCCGCCGCATCGAACGGATTGCGCAACACGATCGTGTCGTCGCGCTCCGCGCCGGTCGTGATCATCGACACCGGCGCACCCGCCACGGCCTCGATGCGCGCGACGAAATCCCGCGCGGCCCGCGGCAGCGCCGCACGCTCGCGCACACCCTTCACGGAGCCTTGCCAGCCTTCGAACCGTTCGTAGAGCGGCTTCGCGCGCGACTGCGCATCGAGGCTCGCGGGCAGATGGTCGACGCGCGCGCCGCCGAATTCGTAACCGACGCACAGCTCGATCGATTCGAAACCGTCGAGCACGTCGAGCTTGGTGAGCGCCAGCGAATCGATGCCCGAAATCCTGACGGCCTGGCGCAGTTGCGCGACGTCGAGCCATCCGCAGCGACGCGGCCGGCCCGTGTTGACGCCGAACTCCTGTCCACGCGCGCGCAGCGTTTCGCCGGTGGCGTCGGTCAGCTCGGTGAGGAACGGGCCGCCGCCGACCCGCGTCGCATACGCCTTCGTGACACCCAGCACGTGGCCGAGCTTCGCCGCACCGAGCCCGGTGCCCGCCGCCGCGGCCGACGCCACGGTGCCCGACGACGTCACGAACGGATACGTGCCCCAGTCGATGTCCAGCATCACGGCCTGCGAACCCTCGAACAGAATGCGCTCGCCGCGGTCAGTCGCGTCGTTGAGGTCGGCCCAGACCGGACGCACGAACGGCAAGATCTTCGGTGCGAGCGCAACGAGTGTCGCCAGCATCGCGTCGCGATCGTACTCGTCCAGTCCCAGGCCGCGGAACCACGCGTTGTGATGATCGACCAGCACGTCGAGCCTGGCGGCGAGCCCGTGCGGTTCCGCGAGATCGCCGACGCGCAGCCCGCGACGCCCGACCTTGTCCTCGTAGGCCGGCCCGATTCCGCGCAACGTGGTGCCGATGGGCGCGCGGCGCAGCCGCTCCTGCGCCTGGTCGATCGCGCGGTGAATCGGCAGCACCAGCGTCGCGTTCTCCGCGATCGACAGGTTCTCCGGCGTCACCGGCAGCCCGAGCGCGGCCATCCGCCCGATTTCCGCGAGCAGCGCTTCGGGGTCAAGCGCCACGCCGTTGCCGATCACGCCGCGCTTGCCGCGCACGATACCGCTCGGCAGCAGCGCGAGCTTGTACGTGTTGCCGTCCACGACGAGCGTGTGCCCCGCGTTGTGGCCGCCGTTGTAGCGTGCGACGAGATCGGCCTGTGCCGACAGCCAGTCCACGACGCGCCCCTTGCCTTCGTCACCCCATTGGGCGCCCACGACCACCACGTTCGGCATGCTCCGCACTCCATGTGAGAAATTCAGACACTCGTTCGGCCGAATCGGCCGTTTATGTGCCATATTGGCGCAGCAGGAACACCCGATCAACCGATTAAACCTGAACCATCGTGTGAGTAAATTTCACACGAAACGATGCAATGGCCCGACGTCTCCCTCCGTTGAATTCGCTGCGCGCGTTCGAAGCCGCCGCGCGGCTCGGCAGCTTTACGCAGGCCGCCGACGAGCTGTGCGTGACGCACGGCGCGATCAGCCGGCACGTGCAGCAACTTGAAACGTGGCTCGGGCGGCCGCTGTTCGAACGCCACAACCGGCGCGTCGAACTGACTGCGTCCGGACGCGCGTACCTCGCCGAGGTCGGTGCATCGTTCGACCGGATCGCGCTCGCCACCGCGCAGCATTTCGGCCACGCGCAGCAGCGCGTGTTGCGTGTCAGCGCGCCCGCAACGTTCTCGCTGCGCTGGCTCGTCCCGAAGCTGTCGTCGTTCCAGGTCGCGCATCCGGCCATCGAGGTGCGGCTGTCGACGTCGAACGAGCCGATCGAAAAGTTGCGCGACAAGGTCGATCTGATCGTTCGCGGCGGCCCGCAGGCCGTCGACGGATACGTCGCGGAGGAATTCCTGTCCGAAGTCCGGCTGCCGGTGTGTGCACCGAAGTTGCTGGAGGGCCGGTCGCTGGATACGCCCGCCGATCTCGCCGGCTTCACGCTGCTGCACGCGGCGACCCATCCGGGCATGTGGCCGGAATGGTTCGCGGCCGCCGGGCATCCGAATCTCGTCCCGCGGCACTCGCTCACGCTCGAGCATTTCTACCTGACGTTGCAAGGCGCGCTCGACGGGCTCGGCGTCGCGATGGGACCGATCGCGCTCGTCGCCGACGACATCGCCGAAGGCCGGCTCGTGCAGCCGTTCAGCGAACCTGCGCTGCCGCCGTGGCGCTACTTCACGTATGTGGCGTCCGCGCGAGCGGATGACGACGCCGTACGCGCGTTCAAGGACTGGCTGAAGGTGGCGGGGAGCGCGACTGCGTCGGACGGGCAGGATTGATCGCACCCGCCCGCGGGGCGTGCATCGTCACGACATACAGGATTCCGAATTAAATGGAATAAACCTGCCGAACGTTCTTGCCTTCACGCATCGCGTGATCGCGATGCACGCGGCAAGCCGCGGATCGAACCGCGGCTTGCCGCCGAACGACGCTTACTGGCTTGCCGCACCGGCGGCCTTCTTCTCCGCGTTCTGCAGGTTCTGCGGATAGTTCGGATCATTGGCCGCCGGCTTGTAGCCGGCGTCTTCGAGTTTCTTCAGTTCGGCGTTGTTCTTCGCACGCGCGGCCTTGCGCTCGGCTTTGCGTTTGGCCCTGGCTGCCTTGCGCGCTTCGCTCTTCGCTGCCTTCGCGTCCTGTGCAGCCGGCGCGCTGGCGGCATCGGTCTGCGCAAACGCAGGAACCGCCGAGCCGAACAGGAAAGCGGCTGCAGTAGCAGCCAACGTGAGTTTTCTGATCTGGATTCGCATCGCTGAACTCTCTTTTTTGATAACTATCACGGTTTGAAAGACCATCGAGATACCGCCCCCGCCCTGATCGATCGTCATGTCGCGATCAGGACCTGTGCATCATAACCGTGTCGCAAAAAATGTGGCGCGAACGTGACGACGGAATCGGGATACACGTATGGGAGACAACACGGTTTCCGCGGTCGGTGACGCGAGGAGTCGTATGCGATACGGCGCGACGCGCCGACGGCCGTTTCATCGGTGGTGATATCGATGCGCGCATGCGCGACGTGAAGATCGTCGTCCTTGCTCGATCACCGCAACAGCAGTCGATCCGTACGTCGCATCAGCGGGCGATGCGGCTCGAGCGGCGGTTTCTCCCATAAACGACCACGATTCGGTTCGTGGGCGATCGAGACGACTACATTGCGTCGTTGCGGCGGGCGGTAATGGTCCCGCACGCTTCGCGGCATCGTGATGCAGAAAGTACCTGTGGAGGCAAGACGCTTCGTCGATCGGCAGGTCTGACGGGAAAGGTGGGGTTGCGTGAACGGCGGAGACGTCGGTCCGACTGATTGCAGGAATGCACGGGAACCCGATATGAACGAGCAACGCTTGTCGGGTAAATGCGCTCATGGCGGTGGAGACTTGTCCGTTCGGGCGACCGTGCGTGTCGACGTGTCGGGCGCCGCACATGGATGCCGATCGTTTCCTGTTTGCTCCCATCAATGGTTCCTTATCTGCACGGAGCCGCGATCCACACAGCCTGCTTATACCTGTGCTCCGCCCGATCGGTGAGCTTTTACGGGATTCCAGGTTCTTTGGAAGGTGAGCAGGTTCGGGAGCAGTGGGCCAATTCGATTGCGGTGAGCTTCGGCATCGATGAAGTGTTCACATTCGCTCGGGTGCTCTCGATGAATCCCGTCAAGATCATCCCTGGCCCCGGGAATCCGTGCGCGGCATTTCGGCGCCGGGCGTGTTTGCGTGCCGTGGCACGAGTCTTTCCCTGCCTGTGACGGGTCCCGCACGGTGCCCGGCTCCAAAGGTAGAAAAACGGACGGGACGCACGGAAGAAAAGCAGTCCGGCGCGGGTCCCTCCCGCACAGTCCACAGGCTAAATTTGGCGAGTGGCTTCCCATGCGCGCGACAAAAAACTTGTCCATGGACGAGGCAGCACGAGGACAAAAAACCACTCGCGTGGCGGTGCAGGATGATTTCGAACTGCTGTGGGGAAAAGTGACGGCATCCGTTCCGCCGCTCCAGCGTAGATGGCGGGCTGCCAGGGGACAGGTTTCGGGGTCCCATAAACGGGAACCTCTCTGCCGAATCCGGGGATTTCTTCCCATAAGTTTCTACGTTTCGAGGTTTGTGAGTGGGCGCTCACCTCCTCGGAATGCATTGTCAGGCCTGGAGCCTCCCAGAAACGGCGCCTTGAACAGGGCCGAGCGGCGTGGACCCAGTGGTTGAGGGGCCTCGCGTCCCACAGATGGCTCCCATTGGTAGCGGTTTATGGGGTTCGTTTTTTTGTGCAAGCACACGTGTGTTTACATCTTTGGTAAACCACGTTTACTTCTTTAACTACTTTTAGACGGCTCACAGCCTTATCTGGCAAGGGTTTGAGCCGTGTTCGGTACCCATTTATGGGAGCACAGGTGGAAGGGTTTGGGGTTTCAGGTCTGTGGATTTGGGGTTTGGGGTACCGCGTTGTGGGGAGTCAGGGTTGTGGATATGGGGCGAACGTATCCGGTTATGGGAAATCGACCATCCATCTCGTTGGGTAGCCGTCTATGGGAACACATGAAGGTAGCTTTTTATGGGGTTCTTTTCTCGGCCGGTAGTCGGATATGTGCACGGCGATTTCCTTCGGGTAGCCGGTTATGGGGAATCTCGAAGGTACCCGTTTATGGGAGCCCTTCGGAGTCAATTCGCTGTCTAGCGCCCGCCGGTTCCACGAAGCCTTCCCATAGACAGGACCGATACCGTACACAGGTTACCTTTTATGGGGAACCGGAATGGTTGCCAGTTATGGGGGCGATTTCCACCTTCGGGACAAACAGCAAGACTATCGAGGATGCTTACAGGTACCCTCCTATGGGAATCGATGAAGGTAGCAAGCTATGGGAGAAAACAGCGGTGGTGCTGCGGGGCACCACGAATCCTCCCGACGATCTCGATTCCGCTCATTTGCCCCCATGGATGGCTACCTTCGCCGTGGCAAATCTTGTGCCGGGCTTGCCGGTGCCGACAGGAAAGGTAGCGGCTTTTGGGAGGAATTTTGATCAAAAGGTAGACGGATATGGGGCGCTGCGCAAGTCTATCAATTGAAATTTTTCCTTTGTTATCTGATGCTTAGGCGGGATAGTGAAAGTGATGCTGGAGCAAGGACGTTGCTCCGTCGCGCGAAAAGGTATAAAGTCCGCTTTCAATAAGGCAACCTTACCCGGACACCACGATGCCGCGCAAGCCCGCAAGCAAAGGCTCAGACAAACAGGTTTCGCTGTTTCAGACCCCCGAGCCACCCGACTTGCTGCGCAAGGCGGTCCAGGCGATTCATATCGCGCCGAAGTCGGGAAAGATCGGCCTGCAGCAGCGCAAGATGTTCAGCTCGCTGATCAAGAACGCGCTTCGGCAGGAGGCGTTCGAGCCGGGCCGGACGAGTTTCTCGATCTCGATCGCGTCGCTGTCGCACGAGAGCGGGCTGAACAGCAACAACACGAAGTACGTGAAGGACACGGTCAACTCTCTGATCAGCACCGTCGTCAACTGGGACTACCTGGCCGCGGACCGTTCGACGGTCTGGAAAGCGTCAGGCCTGCTCGCCGGCGCCGAACTCGAGCAATCGGTGCTGAAGTACAGCTTCTCCGACCAGATTCGCAGCGAACTGCTCAACCCCGAGATCTACGCGCTGATCGATATGCGCATCGCTCGCGAGTTCCGGCGGTCGCACTCGCTTGCGCTATGGGAAAACACGGTGCGCTACGAAGGAATCGGCATCACCGCGAAGATTCCTCTGCCGAAATTCCGTGACCTGATTCTCGGCCAGGACAAGGCGTCTCAGTCGTACAAGGAGTACAAGCTGTTCAAGAGCAAGGTGCTGGTGCCGTGCATTCAGGAGGTGAACGAAGTATCGGACCACACGCTCGAGCTGATCGAACACAAATCCGGCCGCAGCGTGGAAGCCGTGCAGTTCAAGGTAACGCGCAAGCAGAGCACCGATACGGTCGAAGAAGGCGACGTCAAGAATGAAGCGCTGGTCGAGGAAGTCGCGAAGTTCGGCATTCCGCGCTCGGAAGCGCGCCGGCTGATCACGCAATACGGCGTGCAGCGCATCAAGGCGGCGATCGCCTATACGCTCAATCGAACCACGAAGAAGAATGCGGCGCCGGTCGACAACGTCGCCGCGTATTTCCGCAAGGCGCTGACGCACGGTTACACGCTGGCCGACGGGCAGGGAACCGAAGCGGCCGCACCGGCGAAGGAATCCGCGCAGAGCAAGCAGGAACAGATTCGCGACAAGTATCTGGCGGCGAAGGTCGAGGAAGCCGGCGCGTATTTCCGCGAGCTGGAGATCGACGACCAGACCAAGCTGATCGAGCGTTACAACGAGACGGTGGCGGGTTCGAAGGACCTGACGCTGTCGCCGAAGAAGAAGGCGAGCAAGCTTGCGCAGACGAGCTTCTTCCGATGGCTGGCGCTCGATACGTGGGGCGAGCCTACCTCGGACGACCTGCTGGAATTCCTGCTGAAAAGCAGCCTCGCGGGCAACTGAACGAGGCCTCGCCATCGTGCGCGCCGTGCACCGGACCGTGTTGCGGTCCGGCTTCGCGACGCAGCGCGCGGGGCGAGGCCTTTTGCCGGGGGCGCGTTACTTTGCCGTTGCCGCCAGCTCGGCGACGTACGCGTCGATGACGGTCTTGAGCTTGTCGGCGAGCGCTTCCTGGTGGGATGCGTCGACGCCCTTGAGCTGCAGATCGAGGCGCCCGTCCGGATAAGTCTTCAACTGGCCGATCGCGCGCGATTCGAGCGCAAAATCATGACGAACGCTGTAGCGCGTGCGGCCGGCCTTCTTGGCGCCGTCGCTCTGCGCACGCAGGAAATTCTCGAGATCGCGGACGGATTTCTTCCGTTCGATCACGGCCGTCAGCAGCCGGTCGGCCGTCGCCTCGCCCAGGCGTTCGAAGATCAGCTTCAGGAAGTACGCCGCCTGCAGGCCGACCACGTCGTTGGCACTGGCCATCCGCTCCAGCAGCGTGTTCGGCAGCGCGTTCAGCGACAGCGTCTTGCTGATCGACGCCTTGTCCTTGCCGATTTTCTCCGCCAGCGTGTTCTGGTCGGCAAAGACCTTCTCGTCGAGGAGACGTTTCCACGCGACCGCATCGTCGAAGATCGTCTGGCGTTCGTGGTCGTGGTTCGCCCGATACGCGATCGTATAGAGCTGCTCGGGCGTGTGATCCGTGCGGAACGTCGCATTGATCGTCTCGTCGCCGTTGATGCTCGTCGCGCGCAGCCGGCGTTGCCCGTCGATCACGACGAGCTTGCCGGGAAACTCGGGGAGCCGTGTGACCTTGATCGGCTCGATCTGCCCTTCCCGTTTCAACGTCAAGGCAAGCTCGTGCAGGCTCGATTCCGAGTAGAACACGCGCGGGTTGAACGGGTTCGGGATGCAGTCCTTCACCAGCACCTTCTGCGGCGCACCCAGATCGGGCGTACCGGCGGGCGTGGTCGCGGCCGGGGTACCGGCGGGCGCGGCTTCGGCGACGGCAACCGGTGCGGCCGCCGGCTCGGGCAGCCGCGTTTCGAGCGCCGCATTTTCCTGCGCGAGTCCGCGCAACAGGCCGGCCGCCAGATGCAGGTTGCCGGTCGGCTTCTTGTCTTTCGAGGTGTCCTTAGCCATGGGCGGCTCCGGTAGCGCGCGTCGACGCGATGTATTGGGCCATCTCCGTGACCAGCTTTTCGATTTCCGCGCGGGCTTCCTTCAGGCCCTTCAGGTATCGATTGTGGTGATGGATCGTGGTGCCGAGCGCGAACGTCTGACGATAGACCTCGCGTTGCGCGATCTGGCTGTCGAGCAGATGCTCCCCTATTTCTTCTGCTCTTAGAATTTTTAAAATTTCTTCACGCATTTTAGTTTTTCCATTAACGCTATTCAGCATTAGTGCGGAAGAAAGTTGAGGATTTCGAATGGCGCGCATCGACTCGATCATGCGGATCATCGCGACGGTGCTGTACAGATCGGCCGGTGACGGCGAAAGCGGCACCAGGCAGAAATCCGCCACTTCGAGGACGGAGGCGATACGAGGGTCTTCGAGGTTGCCGGGGCAGTCGACGACGATCACGTCGAAGTTCGCGTCCTGCTTCTTGATCTCGCCGCCGATGCCGCGGCCGGCGGGAGCCAGCGAAAGCACCGTCATCGGCAACGTGTTTTCCCCGCTCGTGACCCACCGGACGGAAGTGCCCTGAGGGTCGGCATCGATCAACGCAACCTTGTTGCCACCGGCTTCGAACGCAGCCGCGATGTTGACGGAGATGGTCGTCTTTCCCGTCCCACCTTTTTGATTACTGACGGCGATCTTGAAAGCCATTAAATTCCTCCAAGGAGTTTTGCGTAATATATGCAGTTATTTGCAGAATGTCCAGAAATGCGTTCAATATCACGAACGTTTTATTGATCGCTGTGGTTGTTACGTGACAAATAGGCCGAACGGCCAGGCGTTGCTAAACCATCGATTCGTAAAAAACACGCCATCACGGTTGCAAAAAAGAACGCCGAAGTGAAAAACTGGATTTTTCTTTGGCGCCATAACGAACCCGGTTGGGCGAAGGCCGGGTGCCTCATCGTGCTTTGGTTTCACTCGAAACTTGATACGACTTCGTGCCGTTGATAGACGCTGATCGGCGCGGTCGCGCGGGCATCGTCGTTGGCATCGCGAAAACAGCCGGTTGTCACGTGACAAGTCTCCGGATATCGACGCTTCCCGGAATGTACGGCGCGCGGAAGCCTTCGATGCGATTGCGACGTTGGCTGCGAAGAAATCACTTCAATAAATTTACAGAGGCGCCAGCCTGTGAGTACGTATGCTTATGTGGCAGAGGGACGAGTTGTCACGTGACAAACAGCGCCAAGCGGGCCCGCGGATACCTTGGCATCGTCAAGACCGTTGAAATGGGTCGATGCTACACGGCCTAAGAGACATATTGCTCGGGAAGACAGGCGTGGACGATAGCTTTCGGTTCGTCAACAGATCCGTGAATCGAAGGTGAGTTGTCACGTGACAACCGGAAGCAGAGCCCCGAAGTTTGAGCGACAGGAAACGGTGGGAAGTAAAGAGTCCCGTTGGCATTTCAACGGGACAGTTGGAGATGGCGAGTCCCGGATTTGATCCGCTGGCCGCCCGCTTCCATACGTCGCCCGTGTGCGCACGTACTGACGCAATACCGGCGAGCGACTGCTGAGGCGTACCCAGATATCGTAGCGAGGTTGATGTGTCCCCATTTATCAAGAGACATACAGCTTTGCATGGCCTCTCGTAGTCGCCGATAGGGCAGGGCGGGCTCCGAGGCATGCGTCCCACTGAAGGGCTCAACCCATCTGCAATTACCGGACGTATGCACCGCAATTGATGCCGAATCCATGCGTCGAATGCCTGTGCCGAATCCAAACGGGTCGGGTCGTGAAACATTCCCAGAAAATCGACGTCGGCTGGAAACCCTTATGTAGCAACGACTTGCGCTGCCTTCTTCACGTTGTTTCACGAAAAATGACCGCGTTGATCCCAGGAAATGGGGGCGCATACCTTTTTCGAGCGCCGATATCGAAAGTCGGGAGGATCGCTGTCCAATTTGTCATATATAACACGTAATTTGTAGTGTTTTATACGAATAAGGGCGAGCTATGCACCGTAGGTCCTCGCTATGCGGGCGAGTCCGCGCCTGCTGAGTCACGTGCCGCCCATTCGGCGCAAGGTACACCGACATTTTGCGTCAGTTGTCACGTGACAACGCATGTGTGGGGCGCCTATTTACGGAGTCACGGAGCATTACGAGAGGAAGCCGGCGTCGGAAATGTGCGGGAGGAGTCCCGAGCATGGTCGGTGCAACGTAGTCTTCGGAACAGCGTGAGCCCAATCGACGTCGTATGCGAGAACCTAATCCCGCACGTTATGAATGCCGTCAAAGTTGGCACATATCGACCACCACCCCTCGCGCTCAATAACTCGCGACGATAGACAAAGCGACATCCGCTCTACCTCGCAGGCTGTCGATATCCCTTCGTGGAGAATTACCGAACAGCCGACTGTATTCGCGGTTGAATTGAGTCGGGCTCGCATACCCGACCCTGAATGCTGCCGACGCAGCATCGAGCCGCTCCGCCAGCATTAGCCGGCGAGCCTCGTTCAGCCGTATCCATTTCTGATACTGCAGCGGACTCATGCCGGTGAGTTGACGGAAGTGGTGGTGGAAGGTCGAACTGCTCATCTGAACCTGTGCCGCGAGATCATCGACGCGCAACGACTCGTCATAGTGAGCACGCAACCACCGGATCGCGCGTGACACGCGGTTGCACTGGCTGCCGGTGGAGGCGATCTGGCGCAGGCGGGCGCCTTGGTCACTCGTCAGCAGCCGATAGTAGATTTCCCGCTCGATGTACGGTGCGAGGACGGCAATGGCGTTCGGGTCGTCCAGCAGCGCGACTAACCGGTTGAGCGCGTCGTACAGCGGTTCAGTCATGTCGCCGACGACGAGTCCGCGGCCTGCTGGTACATCGTCGTGAACCGGCGCGACTTGCATCATCAGTTCGGCCATCACGCGGAAATCCAGCTTCAGGCCGAGCCCGAGAAACGGTTTGCCGGGGCTGGCCTCGATGATTTGCGTCGAACCGGGCAGATCGAGAGATGTAATCAGAAAGCGATCGGCGTCGTAGAGGTACGCATCCCCGCACTGCATGACCCGCTTCGCGCCCTGAACGACGAGGCCGAAGCTCGGCTCGACCATGCACTCCATCGGCTGCGTCGGCGCTTCCCGTCGATGAAAGCTCAGATTGGGAATGGCCGTTTTGAGATGATCGACACCATCGGTCCATCTCGCGACGCGCTCCGCGAGCATCTGTCGCAGTTCGTTCTCGCGGCTGCGGCCGGTCGAACGGTGGCTTGCCTGGTCGAGCGCCGCGATGGTGGCGGCGTCGTCTCGTTGGGCGGGCAGGTATCGGAGGGGTACCGGATGCATCTTCTCTATTGAGGTAATCGGGTCGACGGGCTGGCAGTCGACGTGCAGGGGCGGCTGGCAACGAGTGCACCGCCCGGAATCGCGGATAGGTCCGACGGCCCGCTTCCGGAAGGCACGTGCCGGGACTGGCAAACTACTTCGTCGCCTCTGATGCGCAAAGCTGCCAGCGTCGCGATTTCGCCGCCGGCGCTGCCGCGCGCTCGTCGACCGTGCGCCACCAGCGTTCGCCACGATGCGGGGCATCGAGATCGACGCGTTCGCCCATCCTCGGTGTCGACAGCTCGATGCCGCGCACGAGCGCCAGCGCCGTGACGCGCTCGAACGGTTCCTGCCAGCGATGCATCGCGAGGTCGAACGTGCCGTTGTGGATCGGGATCAGCCAGCGTCCGCGCAAATCGATGTGCGCCTGCACGGTTTCTTCCGGTTGCATGTGCACGTACGGCCATTGCGCATCATAGGCGCCCGTTTCGATCAGCGTGACGTCGAACGGCCCCAGGCGCTCGCCGATCTCGTGGAAGCCGTCGAAATAGCCGGTATCGCCGCTGAAGAACAGGCGCAGATCGTCGTCGACGATCACCCACGACGCCCACAGCGTACTGTTGCCGTCGAACAGGCTGCGCCCGGAGAAGTGCTGGGCGGGGGCCGCCGTCAGCGTCAGGCCCGCTACGTCGATGCTTTGCCACCAGTCGAGCTGGCGGACCTTGGTCGCGTCGATACCCCATTCGATCAGCCGATCGCCGACACCGAGCGTCGTCACGAACACGCCGGTGGTTGCGGCCAGCGCGAGCACCGTGTCGCGGTCGAGGTGATCGTAGTGATCGTGCGACAGGATCACGCCGCGCAGCGGCGGAAGATCTTCCAGCGCGATCGGCGGTGCATGAAAGCGCTTCGGACCGATGCGCCGGAACGGCGATGCGCGCTCCGCAAACACCGGATCGGTCAACCAGAATTCGCCGCGCAGCTTCAGCAGCAGCGTCGAATGGCCGAGGCGGTACAGGCTGCGATCGGGCGCCGCGTCGAGTTCGGCGCGGGTCAGCGAATCGACGGGCAGCACGCCGGCGGGCACGGTGTGGCGCGGCTTGTTGACCAGCATGTTCCACGCGATCCCCAGCGTCTTGCCCAATCCTTCGGCAGGGCGCGGCGCGACGTTGGCAAAGCGCTCGCCATTGTGCTGCGGCGAACCGCCGGACAGCGTCCGGCCACGCCGGGCGGCCGCGAAACCCAGCACGCGGTGAATCAAAACGAGAGGCGATGCCATGTCGGTTCATCCGGAGAATAAAGTACACCGAGCAGTGTAGTTTATTTTCGAGATAAGTAAACTGCCCGGTGTAAAATTTCCGTATGGATACCAGTACTCCCCCCCAGCGTCTGACCGACCGCAAGCGCGCGGCGATCGTCGATGCGGCAATCGAGGAATTTCTTGCGGCGGGCTACGATGCGACGAGCATGGATCGCATCGCTGCACGCGCGGGCGTGTCGAAACGCACCGTCTACAACCACTTTCCGGGCAAGGAGACGCTGTTCGCTGCAATCCTGAACAAGCTGTGGGATGCGACCCGGACCGGCAATTCGCCGACCTATCGCGCCGACGTGCCGTTGCGCGCGCAACTGCTTGCGCTGCTCGACCGCAAATTGCGATTGATGAACGACGAGGCCTTTCTCGCGCTCGCGCGCGTCGCGATCGGCGCGGCCATCCATTCGCCGGAACGGGCCCGCGACATGGTCGAACGCCTCGGCGAGCGTGAGGAAGACGTCACGGTGTGGGTGCGGGCGGCGGCTGCGGCCGGCCGTCTGGCGGTGACCGATCCGGTGTTCGCCGCGCATCAGTTGCATGGCGCCGTGAAGGCGTTCGCGTTCTGGCCGCAGATCACGATGGGGCAGCCGCCGCTGACGGCGCAGGAGCAACAGAAAGTCGCGGAGTCGGCTGCCGACATGTTCCTCGCGTACTACGCGCGCCCGGACGACGGCGCCGTGTCGCGTCGCACGCAAGACTGAACGCGCATCCGAAAGCATCCGCAGGCGCGGTCAAATCGACGTCGTGGCCGATGCACGCGCCGACGGGGCGTCGGCCGAACCGCCGATCCGGGCAACCGACGCAACATGGCGCCCGCATGTGACGGCCGCGCGGCCGGCCGAAACAGCGATATCGTCGACGCATCCGAAGCCGAACGTGAGCATCTATCCATGAAGACGCTGTTGATCGTCTATCACACGATGACCGGGGGCACGCAGCAGATGGCCGAAGCGGCTGCCGATGCGGCTCGCGCGCAGCCTGGCGTCGACGTCAGGTTGCAGCGCGCGGACGCGACGAACGCAGACGACGTGCTGGCCGCCGACGCGTACCTGTTCGCGACGCCCGAGAATCTTGCGGCGATGTCCGGGCTGATGAAGGACTTTTTCGATCGCTGCTATTACGCGGCGCTCGATCGCGTGAATGGCCGTCCGTATGCGGCGATGATCTGCGCCGGAAGCGATGGGCAGAACGCATTGCGCCAGATCGACCGGATCGCGACCGGGTGGCGGCTGAAGAGCGTCGCGCCCGGCCTGATCGTCTGCACGCATGCGCAGACGCCGGAGCGTATTCTCGCGACGAAGACGATCGGCAGCGACGAGCTTGCGCGCTGCGCCGAACTGGGTGCGGGGCTTGCCGCGGGGCTCGTGCTGGGGGTTTTCTGACGACGGATGCGGCGGTGCAGATCTGCCGTATCGGCACAGGTCGGATCGGCTCCATTCGCGCAATACCGATTCCGCAAACAACGCCGAATCGGCCGAATGCCAAGGCTTCAACTGTCCTTTGTGGTTGCCGCGGATCGATGGTATTCGGGCCAAAGACGTTTCACGAGATCGCGCGACGCGCCGTATGCGTAGCAACTGTCGATCTTGAGCGGCTTTCCTTCACTGTCACGGTAATCGAGCGACGAGCGCCGCATGCCGACCATCGTCTGATAGGCCGTCGTGGCGATCGGCCCGAGCAATTCCTTCAGGTGCGTGCACGTGTCGCAGGACGGCAGGCGCTTGCGCACCTCGCTGTTCCAGCCGGCGCCGATGTTCAACCCGATGAGCGCCTGCAGCGAGTCGCCGCCGCCCGGACACTGCGCATACGGATGCGAACGGATGAACGTCGATACGGCGCGCACGACCATGTCGATGTCGAAGACCAGTGTCACGCCCAGATCATGGAGCGGCGTCAGCGCCGCGACCGTCCGTGTGCCGCCAGGCGGCGTGAAATCGCTGGTCTTGCGGTCCGCGAGGCACGCCGTCACTTCGAACAGGCCATCGCTGCGCCGATATCCGCGCATGTCGATCTGCCGATGGTGAATCTCCTCGCGCGTGATGCCGTCGTGCGGCGTGTCGTCTTGGGAAACCATGCATTCGCTCCATCTCGTGTCGCCGGGCCTTTTCGCAGGCGACGGGATCGCGCCCGGCCGATCGGGCGCGCGGTGAAAAGCACGCGCGCCCTGCCGCCAACGAAGTTGCCTTGGCCATACTACGCACTTTCCGATATCTTCGTCCGCGCCACGATCGATGCGGACGCAACGAGTCGTACAGCGATGCCGGCGCAAACGAGGCGCGGCGTGCGGCGCGATGTCCGAAGGCGACGCAACGCGCCGCGGTTCGACATCCGTCACGCGGAACACCGTTCATCGCATGTCGCCCCGGCCCCGATTTCCGGTAGTGGCCTCTAATGGCGTGACATCCGGAAACGTATCCATATAATGCGCAACACGACCGCGCGGACGCATTTCCGGCACCCTGGATCGGGCAAATGCGGACCGGCGAGTCAGCCGGCTGTCCCGCGTACCGGTATACTTCCACTCCTGCCTTGTCCGGCATCGAGGCCGGGTGCCTGAAAACAGAGTGACGTGCGCGATGCGGCCCCGTAGTGTTCCGCACCGGCGGCAGACCGGCCGCACGCATGGCGGCGAAGCTTGCAAGCCGCGCGGCAGGGCCGCACGAACCACACCTTATATTCCTGGTGGATTGAATTTATGGGTTTTGAACAACTTGCCGAATTGCGGGCGCAGCTCGCAGCGAAGGCCAAGCAGGAGCGCAACGCGAAGCGGCCGACAGCGCCGACGGACGCCGGCGCGAAGCCGAAGTCCGGCGACCGGCCGTCTCGCGGCGCCAAGCCGGGCGCCGCCGCCCAGGCGCAGCATCGGGCGAAGCCTGCTTCGGCGAAGCCGTCGGCCCCGGTCGATCCGGTCATCGTCGCAATCGGCAAACTGCAGCGGAAGTTTCCGCGCGCATTCCCGAAGAATCCGGCCCCCAAAGTACCGCTCAAGGTCGGCATCTGGGACGATCTCGCACGCGAGGCGCAGGCCATCGGTCTCAACGAAGCCGAACTGCGCGAAGCGATGTCGACGTGGTGCCGCGGCAACCGCTACTGGTCGTGCCTTGTCGAGGACGCGGTGCGCGTCGACCTGCAGGGCAACGAAGCCGGGCGCGTGACGCACGACGACGCGGCGCGGGCGCGCCGGCTGAAGGCTCGCCGTCCGGGCAAGGGCGCGGCACAATCGGCCAAGGGTGCGCCGCAGCAGCCGAAGGCCGAGCAGCAGGCCGAGGGCGCTGCCGCGCCGCAGCCGGCGCAAGCCGAAGTGGAAGCGGAAGCGAAGGTGCAGAACGACGCCGCGCCGCAGGTCGAACAGCAAACGGCCAGCAACGACTAATCGGCATCGCGCCGCGGCTCGTTGCACCGCACATGCCAACATGCCCGTCGCATGCGGCGCATGACACGACAGACCGGCCTGCCTGGACCGAGGCAGGCCGGGACTCCCTCCACCGGCGTCCGATCTGCCGGTACGCAACTCTCTCACGTTGAACGAGCCACACGACCGGACAACGAACGTCCGTCGAACGTCGCCGCATGCGCGATGCACCGCCTTTTTCATATCCCCGCGTAGACGGTTTGCACAGCCGAGCAAATTGCAGCTTCAGTCATATATTTCGGTTTCCGAATTGATAGACGGGAAACGTCGATTTCCGTGCGTGCGGTCCCATCCGGCCGTCGTGACATGATGGCGCGCGATAATTGCGATTGGATCGTCCGTTTACGGCCGCTCGGCGCGTGCATGCGGCTTGCATCCCGAAAGATAACCGATGCCGGCTGATGCGAAGCCGGGCTCTTCAACGTCAATTCAAACCGGATCATGAACCCGAGACATTCCGCGATTTTCGTCGCGCTCGCCGCCGCCACGCTGTTCGGCGCCGCGACACCGCTCGCCAAGGCGCTGATCGGCGCGATGTCGCCGTTCATGGTCGCAGGCCTTTTCTATCTGGGCAGTGGCGTCGGGCTCGGCATCGGAATCCTGTTGCACGGCTGGTACGGCCGTCGCGCGCCAACCGCGGATGCCGCACCGCTGCAGCGCGCGGACCTGCGTTGGCTGGCCGGCGCGATCGCGGCGGGCGGCGTGGCCGGCCCGGCTTTGCTGATGCTCGGGCTGTCGACCACGCCGGCGGCGACGAGCGCGTTGCTGCTCAATCTCGAAGGCGTGCTGACGGCTGTGATCGCGTGGGTCGTGTTCCGCGAGAACGTGGATACGCAGGTGTTCGTCGGCATGGTGGCGATCGTCGCCGGCGGCGCGCTGTTGTCGTGGACACCGGGCCGCGCCGGTGTGCCGGTCGGTGCGCTGCTGATCGTCGGCGCATGCCTGTGCTGGGCGATCGACAACAACCTGACCCGCAAGGTGGCCGCGAACGACGCGATGGTGATCGCGTGCCTGAAAGGGCTGATCGCGGGGCCGGTGAACATCGGCATCGCGCTGGCGACCGGCGCGACGCTGCCCGCGATACCGGTCACGGCGGCGGCGATGCTGACGGGGCTCGGCGGCTACGGGATCAGCCTCGTGCTGTTCGTCGTCGCGCTGCGTCATCTCGGCAGCGCGCGCACCGGCGCGTACTTTTCGATCGCACCGCTGTTCGGGGTCGTGCTGTCGCTGCTGATCTGGCCGGCACTGCCGCCCGCGACGTTCTGGATCGCGGCCGCGCTGATGGCGCTCGGCATCTGGCTGCATGTGCGCGAACGGCACGAACACACGCATGCGCACGAGCGGCTCGAGCATACGCATCGGCATCGGCACGACGACCATCACCAACACACGCACGACTTCCCGTATGACGGCGACGAACCGCACACGCATCCGCACGTGCATCTGCCGATCGCGCACAGCCACGCGCATTTTCCGGACATTCATCACCGGCATCGGCATTGACCGCGTCGTGAGCGACGCGCGCCGGGGGGCGCAAGGTGACCGTTTATGGGAAGCGCGGAAAGCCGGTCATTGGTCGGCCATGGCGGTTGCCGGCATGTTGCAGAAGCATGCGCCGGCATGCGCGTGCCGCGAGCCGCGCGCGGCCGGATCAGGTTGGAAGCGCGGAACGCGCGCCGGCAACCCGCCCGCGGTTTGACGGGCATGCGCGGCGCACAATGAATCGCCATCGCGATCGTCACGCGATCACTCGACGCCGACGATCACGCTCGATGCCTTGAAGATCGCGGATGCGGCGGCGCCGCTCGCGAGGCCGAGACGATCGACGCTGTCGTTGGTGACGATCGCGATGATCTCCGCGCCGCTCGTGACCTTGATCACGACCTCCGAATTGACCGCGCCCTTCGCGACCGACGCGACGGTGCCCGCGACGCAGTTGCGGGCCGACACCTTGCTGCTGTCGACGCCGACCATCACGATGACCGACGACGCCTTGACGAGTGCGAACGCGTTCGTGCCGACCGCGAGGCCCAGCGACGCCGCGCTGCCGTGGGTGATCACGGCGACGATCTCGAGGCCGTCCTGCGTGCGCAGCGTGATTTCGTCGTTGACGGCGCCGGGTTTGACGGCGCTGATCTGGCCGGCGAACTGGTTGCGGGCGCTGGTTCGCATGATGACTCTCCGGGTGGGTGCCGCGGCCGGGCCGGCAGCGGCGGCAGATGAATGGAAGTGCATCGGCGAGTGTACCGTCAACGCGGGGCGCGGCGCGCTGCGGATGCCACGGCGCGAACCGGCGAAAACTCGCGGCCACCGCGTGTACCGTCATACCTGCGTGACGGGGCCGACGGCGCTGGCGCTACGGCGCTGACGGGCCGCTCGCAGGTGTCGCGGCGCGGGAGCCGGTGCCTGTCGCGCCGTCGCTCTCCCAACCTCCGCCGAGCGCGAGGAAGAGCCGCACCTGGTCGGCCGCGACCTGACCTTCGGCCGCCGCGACCTGCGCCCGCACGCTCGTCAACGTGCGCGTCGCGTCGAGATCGGAGATGAACGACTCGCGGCCCGCCGCATAGAGACGATGGGTTTCGTCGGCGGAATTGCGGGCCGATTCGTACGCTGTGCGCAGCGCATCGGTGCGCTGCACGTCGGCCGCGTAGGTCGCGAGGCTCGACTGCGTTTCGCGCAGCGCATTCAGCACGACGCCGTCGAAGTGCGCGAGCGCGCCACCCGTCGCGGCTTCGGCTTCGCGCACGCGCGCACGCTGGCCGTTGACGGGGAACGACCAGCTGATCAGCGGTCCGAACGACCAGCGATTCGTGGTGGATGAAAACAGGTCGGCGGCGACGCCGACGGAGCCGGCCGATGCACCGATGCTGACCGACGGGTACAGCGCGGCGGTCGCCACGCCGATCCGGGCGGTCGCGGCGGCGAGTTGCCGCTCGGCTTCGCGTACGTCGGGGCGGCGGCGCAGCAACGCGGCGCCGTCGCCGATCGGAATCGGCTGACGCAGCTTCGGCAGGCGCTCGCATTCGGTGACGGCTTTCGGCAGGTCGGCCGGCGCGCGCGCGAGCAGCGCGGCGAGCTGGTACTGCGCGATCTTGCGGCGGCCTTCGAAGCGCGGGATGTCGGCGGCGAGCGTGCGTACCTGCGTCACGCCGCGCGTCACGTCGGTCTGGTTGCCGCGTCCTGCATCTCGCAGCCGCTGCGACAGCGCGACGCGTTGCTGCTGCAGCGCGAGCGACCGCTTCGCGATCGCCAGTTCGTCGCCGGCCGAGCATGCTTCGACGTAGGCGCGCACGACGTCGGCCACGACCGTGATGCGCGCGAGGTCGCCGGCCGCCTTGACGGCCTCGCTGTCCGCGCGCGCGGCTTCGACACCGCGCCGCAGCTTGCCGAACAGGTCGAGCTCGTACGACACGTTGATGCCGACCATACCTTCGTTGACGACCGGCAGCTTGTTTTCGAGCAGGTACTGCTCGGCCGATTCCTGCGCGCGCTGCACGGCCGCTTCCGCCCCGCCCGAGAATCCGCCCTGTTCATTCGCGGCCACCAGGGCCGCGCGCGAGCGCGCGAGGTTCGCGGCGGCGACGCGCAGGTCGGTGTTCGACTTCAGCGCATCGCGCACGAGCCCGTCGAGCACCGGGTCGTCGTACAGTTGCCACCAGTTGCCGGGCACCGCGTCGCGCGACACCAGCGCGCCGTTCGCGTCGTCGAGCGCGTGATTCGCGAGCGGCGCATTGACGTACGCCTGCTGCGGCAGCGTGTAGTCGGGGCCGACCGACTTGCATGCACTGAGTGCAAGCGCCAGGGGCGCGAGCGTCGCCGCGACGCGCAGGGCATGCCGCTTCATTGCGATGCTCCCGCCGCGCCGGATGCCGCGGGCGCCGTGCCGGCACCGGCCGTCGGCTTCGCGTCGGCGTTGCGGCGCGCGTCGGCGCCGCGCATCGATACGGTCGCGGTGCGGCCCGCGATCATCCGGAAATCGTCCGGCACCTCGTCGAGCACGACGCGCACCGGCACGCGCTGCGCGAGCCGCACCCAGCTGAATGCCGGGTTCACGTTCGGCAGCAGGTTCGCGCCCTGCGTGCGGTCGCGATCCTCGATCGCGGCGACGATGCTCTGCACGTGGCCGCGCAGCGCATGCGGCTCGCCCATCACGATGATGTCGACCGGCTGGCCGATATGGATGCCGCGCAGCTTGGTTTCCTCGAAGTAGCCGTCGACGCGGAACGAATGGCGATCGACGACCGACAGCACCGCGCGGCCGGCCGGCACGTATTCGCCGACGCGCGGCGCGCGGTCGTTCAGGTAGCCGTCCACGGGACTGACGATCGTCGTGCGCTGCAGGTTCAGCTTCGCGGTGTCGAGCGACACCTGCGCATCGGCGACGCCGGCTTCGCCCCGCTCGACGCGCGTGCGGCTTTCCTCGACCTGTTCGCTCGCGACCAGGTTGCCGAGCTGCAGGTTGCGCGCGTATTCGCGCTTCGCCTGCGCCAGCGTCGCGCGGCGCTGCGCGAGTGTCGCTTCGGCGAGCCGCTCCGCGAGCGCGTAGCGCGCCTGGTCGATCACGAACAGCACCTGGCCGCGCTTGACCTCCTGGTTGTCGGCAACCTGCACCGACGTGATGAGACCGGACACGTCCGGCGCGACCTGGATCACGTCGGCGCGCACGTGCCCGTCGCGCGTCCACGGCGAGAACATGTAGTAGTTGATGATGCGCCACAGCACGAGGCCGGCCACGACGACGACGATCAGGGTGAGCAGGACTTGCCCTGCCGAGAGCCAGGATTTTTTCACGTTAGGTAGCCACGAGTTGGTGGGACACGATCACGACGGCGGCCAGCACGAACACGTAGATGCCGAGGTCGAAGATCGAACGGTGCCAGACGAGGCGGTAGAAGCCGACGCGCTCGAGCACCGCGCGCACGACGATGTTGATCAGGTAGGCGATCAGCATCAGCACGAGCGGGGCCGGCACGAACACGCCGAAGATATCGATTTCGCCGATCATGATCGCGCTCGGAAGGACAGGGTGGAAAGCCGGTTCATGCGTGCGCTCCGTCCGGCGCCTGCGGCGGTTGTGCGGTCGCGGCCGGATACAGCGACAGGCGCAGCCCGACGAGCGCGTGCAGCGTGTCGCGCAGCCGGCGGTGCGCGGCTGGTACGGCGGGCGAGGCGGCGCCGTCGCCCGGCGCGGCGCCCGGCAGGGTGCTGCCGGCCACACGCCGCAGCGCGTCGTCGATCGTCGCGAGCAGCGCGGGCGGCACGGGCTGGCGCGCGTTCGCGGCCGCGCAGCGCGCGTAGTGATCGGTGACGCCGGCCAGCACGCGATCGATCGCGTCGGGTACGTCGCCCGACAGCCGGCGGCGCGAGCGGCGCAGGTCGAGCGCGTTCAGCGCGATGCGCAGGTCGCGGAAGCTTTCGATCGACGGGTGGCGGTGATCGTCGGACGCGCCGAGGCGCGGCAGCAGTTGCGTGACGCGATCGAGCATCCGCGACGCGTGGTTGCGCTGGTCGTCGAGCGGCTGCGTCGACGCGGAGCGCGCGACGTCCTCCCAGCCCGAGCGCAGCAGGCGCCGCACCGCGAGTTCCGCGCCGAACGGGCGCGTCGCGCGCGTCCACACGTACGCGAACAGCAGCCCGGCGACGCCCGCGAGGTTGCTGTTCAGGAACACGAAGAAATCGGCTTCGTACGCGCTCTGGATGCTGATGAAGGTAGCCGTGTTCACGGCGACGAGCATCGTCACCATGTTGAACTGCGGGCGTGGCAGCAGCGTGCCGATCAGGATGAACGGGCCCGCGAACATCAGCACGAGCATCGCGAAATCGTGCACGTGCGGCAGCACGACGAACAGGTACAGGCCGGCGAACACGACGCTCGCGGCGGTCGACAGGAAGAACTTGAACACCAGCGGCGCCGGCTCGTCGAGCGCGGCGAAGAAACTGCACGACACGGCCACGAGCGTGACGGCGGCTGCGCCGTCGTGCCAGCCGGACGAGATCCACAGCCAGCACGCGAACACGATCGCGAACACGACGGTCAGCGTCGAGAACAGCATCATCCCGCGATCGAAGAAGCGCTCGGTGCCGCCGAGCCGCCAGTGCCGGTAGCGCGGCTGCCACACGCCCGACTCGTTCGCGATCAGCGCACGCAGCGAGCGGCAGTCCTGCCAGATGTCGATGACCTGGCGCAGCCGCCACAGCGCATTCGACAGCAGCGCGCCGTCCCAGCTCGCCAGCGCGCTGGCGGGCGGCTGCAGCGCGGCGATGCGCGCGCGCAGGTCGTCCGCGACCGGATCGTGCGCCATGTCGCCGTCGGTGCCGGTCTTCACGGCCGGCAGCGGCGCGTCGAACCACTTCGCGGCGTCGGCCAGCAGCGCGTCGAGCGCGGGCGGGCGCACGTGCAGGTCGCGCATCAGCGCGACCAGCGGATCGGCGAGCGACGACATCAGCGGCAGGAACAACTGCATCCGGCCCGCGAGCGCCTGCGCCCGCGCGAGCAGGCGCGGATGCGCATGGTCGTAGCCCAGCTGGCTCAGCAGGAACTCGAGGCCGGTTATGGTCGCGGCGAGCCGCTGCCGGCACGCGGACAGCGCCTTGCCGGCCAGATGCCCGGACAGCGTTTCGCGGCCGTAGAACGCGGCGTCCTTGAACCACGCGTCGGTGCGCTCGATCAGCGTCGGCGCGAGCCGGTTCGGAAACACGGTGCTGCCGACCACGCTCGCGCAGACGATGCCGAGCACGATTTCCTCGGTGCGCGCGATCGCGACGTCGAATATCGTGGACGGGTCGGTGACGGTCGGCAGCGCGACCAGCGGCATCGTATAGCCGGCGAGCATGAAGACGTAGCTGCGCGCGGTGCGATCGGAGATCGCCAGGTACAGCAGCGTGCCGCACCAGGTCGCGACGATGATGCTGAACAGGAGCGGCGTCTCGACGAACGGCGGCACGAAGAAGATCGCGGCGGCCGCGCCGAGCGCGGTGCCGAGCGCGCGGTACAGCGCTTTCGAGCGCGTCGCGCCGACGAATGGGTTCGACACGATGTACACGCTCGCCATCGCCCAGTACGGGCGCGGCAACTGGAAATACAGGCCGAGGTACAGCGCCAGCATCGATGCGGCGAACGTCTTGCCCGAGAACAGCCAGTCGCGGAGGCTCGGATAGGTCATGACGCGGAATCGGCGGAGTGGGACGGGGGCGAAGCCCCAGGGGGCGCGTCGGCTGCGTTGAATGCGTTCAGTACGCGCAGCGTGGCTTCGAGATCGGCGCGCGACACGCCTTTGAGCACCTGTGCACGCAGCGCGCGCAGGTCTTCCTCCATCTTCGCGGTGACTGCGCGGCCGGCGGCCGTCAGCGAGATCGTCTTCGCGCGGCGGTCGTGCGGATCCTCGTCGCGGCGCGCGAGGCCGGCCGCGCACAGCTGGTCGAGCAGGCGCACGAGCGACGGCCCTTCGATGCCGACGTGTTCGGCGAGCGTACCTTGCCGCACGCCTTCGCCGAGGCGCCCGGCGATCAGGAGCGGCGTCGCGCAGGCCTCGGACACGTTGTACGCGGTCAGCACGCCGTCGCTGGTGCGGCGCCACTTGCGCGCGGTGAGCACGAGCAGGCTGCTGACGGCGAGGCGGAGATCGTGCAGATTGGTCATGGGCGAGATGATAGGGGCAAAAAGATTCGATAGCAAACTATCGTATTTGCCAACCGGATGACACATCGCAGGCGGCACGGCCGGCCTACCTGAAGCAATCCAGGCGGCGTGCCGGCCGTGGTCAAGCAAGGCTGGCGACCGCGAACCCGCATGTCCGGCGCGGCGACCATATCGAATAGTCGGAACGAGAACTGTCCGGCAACACGAAGTACGCCCGCGCGTGCCGCATTCCGCGCCGCCGCCCCGACATTCGTCCGATCAATTGAAGAGCCGGGCGCGTACGCATGCCGGGCACGCCGCTTGCGCGGCCCGTTTCGACCCGCAACGTCCTGCTTTCGCGCGCGATTGCACTAGGACAATATTTTCAGGGTGTCTTTCTGAGCGACCATGCGGAAGCCATGACGGAGACATCGAGATGGGACGGACCGAGGTATCGGCAGGCTGGCGCGACGCGATCGGCGCCGTGCACGGCATCGAGTCGAAATACAAGCGGCTCGTGAAGGCGATCGCCGGCGACATCGAGACCGGCGCGCTCGCGCCGGGCGCACGGCTCGCGCCGCAGCGCGACGTCGCGTCGAGCCTCGGCGTCAGCGTGCAGACCGTCACCAACGCGTACAAGGAGCTGGAGCGCCAGGGGCTGATCCGCTGCGAGGTCGGCCGCGGCAGCTTCGTGGCCGCGCGCGTGACCGAATCGATGTCGAACTACATCCTCGATACGACCGAGCGCGAACTGGTCGACTTCTCGATCGCCCGCATCGTCCACACGCCGGAGCACGATGCCGCGTGGCGCAGCGTGTGCGCGGCGCTGGCGGGCGCCGACGATCAGCCGTGGATCCGGTCGTTCCGGCCGATCGCCGGCCTCGATGCGCATCGCGACGCCGGCGCCGCGTGGCTCGCGTCGCTGAACATGCCCGTGCACCGCGAATCGCTGCTGGTTACGAACGGCGCGGCGCACGGGATCTTTCTCGCGCTCGCGTCGATCGTCGGGCCGGGCGATACCGTGTTGTGCGAGAGCCTGACCGATCACGGCGTGATCGGCTCCGCGAACGTGCTCGGCTTTACGCTGAAAGGGCTCGAGATGGACGAGCACGGCATCCGTCCCGAACATTTCGAGGAGATGTGCGACGGCGAGCGGATCAGCGCGCTCGTCTGCACGCCGACCCTCAATAACCCGACCGTGTCGATGATGACCGAGTCGCGGCGGCGGTCGATCGCGCGCATCGCGACGCGCTACGGCGTGTACGTGATCGAGGACGACGTGTATGGTCCGCTGCCCGAGAAGACGGCCACGCCGATCGCCAGCCTGATTCCGGAGCTCGGCTTCTACTGCACGAGCATGACGAAATCGGTGCTGACGGGCTTACGCACCGGCTATCTCGCGATGCCGCGGCGGCTCGCGTTGCGCGTCGAGAGCGTGCTGCGCGTGAGCAGCTGGATGGCGACGTCGCCGATCGCGGAAATCGCGACGCGCTGGATCGCCGACGGCACCGCGCGGCGGCTCGTCGAACTGCAGCGCCAGCGGCTCGCCGTGCGTCAGGCGATGGTGAGGGCCGCGCTGGGGCCGTATGTGCTGGGCGCGCATCCCAATGCGGTTTCGGCATGGCTGCGCGTGCCCGACTACTGGCAGGCCGAGCGGATCGTGCGCGAATTGCGCACGCGCAAGATCGCGGTGACGTCGCCCGATCCGTTTCTGGTTGGCGGCACGGAGCGGCCGAACGCGGTGCGCGTGTGCATCGGCGCCGAAACCACCGATGCCGCGTGCAACGCTGCGCTCGAGACGATCGCGGGCGTGTTCGAGCAGTATCCGCACCTGAACGATTTCCACTGAACCGGCGGCGGCGCCGCAACGTCGCGCGCAATGTATCAGGACATTCGAAAGCGCGATTTGGAACATTAGACTGGATCGCATCACATTCGTCGCGAGGCGTGCGTTCCATGTCCTTCCTGTCGCTGTCCGACGTCTACCGCGCGCGCCGCCGCCTCGCCGGGCGCGCAGATGGTACGCCGCTCGTTGCATCCGCCGCGCTGTCCGCGCGCGTTGGCGCACCGGTCTACCTGAAGCTCGAAACGCTGCAGCCGACCGGCAGCTTCAAGCTGCGCGGCGCGACCAACGTGCTCGCGGAACTCGCGGCGCAGCGCGTGACGCGCGTGGTCACCGCGTCGACGGGCAATCACGGTCGCGCGCTCGCGTACGCGGCGCGCGCGCTCGGCATCGACGCGGCCGTCTGCATGTCGTCGCTCGTGCCGGCCAACAAGGTCGATGCGGTCGCGGCGCTCGGCGCGCGCGTGGTGATCGTCGGCGACAGCCAGGACGACGCGCAGGCCGAAGCAAGGCGCCTGGTATGCGACGAAGGCTATGCGTACGTGCCGCCGTTCGACGATCCGCGCATCATCGCGGGCCAGGCGACGATCGGCGTCGAGATTCTCGAGGCGCTGCCCGATACGGCGACGCTCGTCGTGCCGCTGTCGGGCGGCGGCCTGTTCAGCGGGGTCGCGTTTGCCGCGAAGGCGATCCGGCCGGCGGTCGAGGCGATCGGCGTATCGATGGCGCGCGGCGCCGCGATGCATGCGAGCCTCGCGGCCGGCCGCCCGGTCGACGTCGCCGAGCAGCCGACGCTGGCCGATTCGCTCGGCGGCGGCATCGGCCTCGACAACCGCTACACGTTCGACATGACGCGCGCGCTGGCCGACGACGTCGTGCTGCTCGACGAGCCGTCGATCGCGCGCGGCATCGCGCATGCGTATCGGGAAGAACGGCTCGTCGTCGAAGGCGCCGGCGCGGTCGGCCTCGCCGCGTTGCTGGATGAACGGATCGCGCGCCGCGATCGCGGCGGCCCGATCGTGGTCGTCGTGAGCGGCGCGAACATCGACATGGCCGCGCATCGCCGGCTCGTTTCGGAGAACTGACATGACCCGTCCCGTCACGTTGCTCGGCCAGGCGCAACTGCGCGCGCTGGTGCCGCTCGATCTGGCCGCGATTGACCAGATCGAGGCCGCGTTCGCGTCGCTGGCGACCGACGCCGTCGTGATGCCGCCGATCCTGAATCTCCCGCTGCCGGAGCGCCATGCCGAAGTGGACGTCAAGACCGCTTACCTGCCACGCTTCGACAGCTTCGCGATCAAGGTCAGCCCCGGCTTCTTCGACAACCCGTCGCTCGGGCTGCCGAGCCTGAACGGGTTGATGCTCGTGCTGTCCGCGCGCACCGGCCTGACCGAGGCCGTGCTGCTCGACAACGGCTACCTGACGGCCGTGCGCACCGCGGCGGCCGGCGCCGTGGCCGCGCGCCGGCTCGCGCGCGCCGATGCGCGCCGCGCGGCGATCGTCGGCGCGGGCGAGCAGGCCCGGCTGCAGCTCGACGCGCTGATGCTCGTGCGCGACATCACGCATGTGACGGTGTGGGCGCGCGATGCCGAGCGTGCCACGCGATTCGCGGCCGACGTGCGCGCCGCATACGGGATCGACGCGATCGTCGCGCGCTCGGTGCACGCGGCGCTCGCCGACGCCGACATCGCGGTGACGACCACGCCGAGCCGCGCGCCGCTCGTGCACGCGGAGGATCTGCATCCCGGGCTGCACGTGACGGCGATGGGTTCGGACGCCGACTACAAGACCGAACTCGCGCCGTCGGTGTTCGGCGCCGCGCACTACTTCTGCGACCGGTTGCAGCAGACCCGCGTGGCCGGCGAACTCGCGCATGCGATCGCGGCCGGCGTGGTGCCGGCCGATGCCGTGTTCCCCGAACTCGGCGAAGTGATCGCCGGCCGCCGCGACGGCCGCACGCATCGCGACGACATCACGATCTGCGATCTGACCGGCACCGGCGCGCAGGACACCGCCATTGCCGTGCTTGCGCTGCAACGCGCCCGCGCGGCGGAAGTCGGCACGATTTTCCACAACGACCTCACGACCTGAGAGGAGACAGATGGCCGCAGTCATCGAAACCTACGAAGCCGCGCCGCGTCTCGCGTTCGATCGCAGCGAATACGCTGCGCGGATCGCGAAGACGCGCGCGGCGATGGAGCGGGCCGGCATCGACCTGCTGATCGTCACCGACCCGACCAACATGGGCTGGCTCACCGGCTATGACGGCTGGTCGTTCTACGTGCACCAATGCGTGCTCCTGGCGCTGGACGGCGAACCCGTGTGGTTCGGCCGCGGCCAGGACGCGAACGGCGCGAAGCGCACCGCGTTCATGGCGCACGAAAACATCGTCGGGTATCCCGATCATTACGTGCAGTCGACGGCCCGTCATCCGATGGACTACCTGTCCGCCGAAGTGATCGCTGCGCGCGGCTGGAGCACGCTGCGCATCGGCGTCGAGCTCGACAACTACTACTTCAGCGCGGCGGCGTACGCGTCGCTGCAGCGGCATCTGCCGGCCGCGCGCTGGGTCGATGCGACCGCGCTCGTGAACTGGCAGCGCGCGGTGAAGTCGCCGCGCGAGATCGAGTACATGCGCGTGGCCGCGCGCATCGTCGAGCGGATGCACGCGCACATCGTCGAGACGATCGAGCCCGGCATGAAGAAAAGCGACCTGGTCGCGCAGATCTATGCGACCGGCATCGGCGGCGCGGAGGGCTTCGGCGGCGACTATCCGGCGATCGTGCCGCTGCTGCCGACCGGCGCGGATGCCGCCGCGCCGCACCTGACGTGGGACGATTCGACGTTCGCGCGCGGTGCCGGCACGTTCTTCGAGATCGCCGGTTGCTACCGCCGCTATCACTGCCCGCTGTCGCGCACGGTCTACCTCGGCAAGCCGCCCGCGCACTTCATCGAAGGCGAGCGCGCGGTGGTCGAAGGGATCGAGGCCGGGCTCGCGGCCGCGAAGCCGGGCAACGTGTGCGAGGACGTCGCGAATGCGTTCTTCGCGGTGCTGCGCCGTGCGGGCATCGAGAAGGACAGCCGCTGCGGCTATCCGATCGGCGCGAGCTATCCGCCCGACTGGGGCGAGCGCACGATGAGCCTGCGTCCGGGCGACCGGACGGTGCTCGAACCCGGCATGACGTTCCATTTCATGCCGGGGCTGTGGCTCGACGACTGGGGGCTGGAGATCACGGAAAGCATCTTGATCACCGAGACCGGCGTCGAGACGTTCTGCAACGTGCCGCGCAAGCTGTTCGTGAAGGAGTAGGGCGATGCGTGCTTCCCCGATTACGCCGACCGTCGATTTCGACGCGGACGGCGAACAGCACGGCTTCCTGAAGCTGCCTTACTCGCGCGACGATTCCGCGTGGGGCGCGATCATGATTCCGGTGACCGTCGTGAAGCGCGGCGACGGGCCGACGGTGTTGCTGACCGGCGGCAATCACGGCGACGAATACGAGGGGCCGGTCGCGCTGTCGAAGCTGGCCGGCTCGCTGAAGGCGGCCGACGTGACCGGCCGCGTGATCGTCGTGCCGTTCATGAACTACCCGGCGTTTCGCGCCGGTTGCCGCACGTCGCCGATCGATGCGGGCAACCTGAACCGCAGCTTCCCCGGCCGGCCGGACGGCACCGCGACCGAGAAGATCGCCGATTACTTTCAGCGTCACCTGCTGCCGCTCGCGACGCACGTGCTCGACATTCACGCGGGCGGCCGCACGCTCGACTTCGTGCCGTTCGCGGCGATTCACGTGCTGGCGGACCGCGATCAGGAAGCGCGGTGCGAGCGCGCGATGCGCGCGTTCGGCGCGCCGTATTCGATGCGCATGCTGGAACTCGACAGCGTCGGCCTCTACGACAGCGCGGCCGAGGAGGCCGGCAAGGTATTCGTGTCGACCGAGCTGGGCGGCGGCGGCACGTCGACGGCAGCGAGCGTCGCGATCGCCGAGCGCGGCGTGTATGGGTTCCTCGCGCATGCGGGCGTGATCGCGAAGGACGTGATCGACGGCAACGCGCCGCGTACGACGACGCTGCTCGACATGCCGGACGGTTCGTGCTTCACGACGAGCGAGCATCGCGGGCTGCTCGAGATGTGCCGCGATCTCGGCACCGAGGTCGACGCCGGCGACGTGCTCGCGCGCGTGCACGACATCGATCGCACGGGCGTCACGCCGATCGAATACGTCGCACGGCGGCGCGGGCTGCTCGCGGCCCGGCACTTCCCCGGCATCGTGCAGCCCGGCGACACGATCGCGGTGGTGGCCGACATCGTCGAGCGCAACATTCCGGTGGCCGTATGAGGACGCGCACGACGTGATCAAGCTCGACCGATACGACCTCGCGATCCTGCGCCTGCTCGAGCGCGACGGGCGCATCACGAAGTCGAAACTCGCGGAAGCCGTGAACCTGTCGATTTCGCCGGCATGGGAGCGCGTGCGCAAGCTCGAGGAAAGCGGCGTGATCCGCGGCTATCGCGCGGACGTCGACTGGATCGGCGCGTGCTCCGGCAGCCGCATCGTCGTCGAGGTCACGCTGTCGCGGCATACCGCGCCCGACATGCGACGCTTCGAGGATCGCGTGGCCGCGGCGCCCGAGGTCGCGCAGTGCTACGCGACCGGCGGCGGCGTGGACTACGTGCTGCACGTGGTCGCGCGCGACATCGACCATTACCAGCGCTTCATCGATGCGTTGCTGATGGAAGATCTTGGCATCGAGCGCTACTTCACGTACATCGTGACGAAGGTCGTGAAGTGCACCTCCGGCGGCGTGCCGGACTGGTTGTGAAAGTTCGCGCCGGCGCGCGGCAATACGGAAAAAACCGGCATTTCCAGTCGTGCAAACCGAAATTTCCGCATGCGCCGGCGCGACACAATGAAGTCCGTGCCCACCAACGAGGAGACGCAGCATGCTGCCCGGACACCCCGTTCTGTTCAAGTCGACCTGCTACGTCGACGGTCGCTGGATCCACAGCGACAGTGCCGCGACGGTCGCCGTCGTGAATCCGGCCGATCAGGCCGTGATCGGTCACGTGCCGATGCTCGAACGCGCGCAGATCGTCGCGGCCGTCGATGCCGCGCAGCGCGCGTACGGCACCTGGCGCTGGACATCGCAAGCGGCGCGCAGCGCGACATTGCTGCGCTGGCATGCGCTGATCCTGCGTCACGTCGACGATCTGGCCGCGCTGCTGTCGCTGGAACAGGGCAAGCCGCTGGCCGAAGCGCGCGGCGAGATCCGCTATGCGGCGAGCTTCGTCGAATGGTTCGCGAACGAGGCCAAACGCGTCGCGGGCCGCACGATTCCGACGCATATCGACGGTGCGCATCTCGGCACCGTGATGGAGCCGGTCGGCGTCGCGGCGCTGATCACGCCGTGGAATTTCCCGGCCGCGATGATCACGCGCAAGGCGGCGGCCGCGATCGCGGTCGGTTGCACCGTGGTCGTGAAGCCCGCGCACGAAACGCCGTTCTCGGCGCTCGCGCTCGCGCAGCTCGCCGACGAGGCCGGCTTCCCGGCCGGCGTGTTCAACGTCGTGCTAGGCGAGCCGCAGATGGCGATGGAAACGCTGGTCGGCGACGCGCGCGTGCGTGCGGTGAGCTTCACCGGCTCGACGCGCGTCGGGCGGCTCGTGACCGAAGCCGCCGCGAAGGCCGGCATTCGCAAGATCGCGCTCGAACTGGGCGGCAACGCGCCGTTCATCGTGACCGAGGACGCGGATCTCGACCAGGCGGTGCCGATCGCCGTCGGCGCGAAGTTCCAGACCTCCGGCCAGGACTGCTGCGCGGCGAACCGGATTCTCGTCGCGCGCCCGCTGTACGACGCGTTCGTCGAACGGTATGCGAACGCGGTGCGCGCGCTGAAGACGGGGCCCGCGTTCGAGCAGGGCGTCGACGTCGGCCCGCTGATGCATCAGGCCGCGTTCGACGCGACCGTGGCGCGCGTCGAGGATGCGCGGGCGCGCGGTGCGCGCATCGTCGCGGGCGGCCGGCCGCATGCGCTCGGCGGCTGGTTCTACGAGCCGACCGTGATCGCGGATGCCGCACCCGGCATGCGCGTGGTCGACGAGGAAAACTTCGCGCCGATCTCGGCCGTCGGCGCGTTCGACACGCTCGACGAGGCAATCGAAACGGCCAACGACACCGAATACGGCCTCGCTGCCTACGTATGCGCGACGCGCGTCGACACGATCTTCCAGCTCGTGCGGCGGCTCGATTTCGCGATGGTGTCAGTCAACGGCGTGAAATTCACCGGCGCGCCGATCCCGTTCGGCGGGATGAAGGCGTCGGGCCTCGGGCGCGAAGGCGGCGCCGAAGGCTTCGAACCGTTCACTGAAACCAAGTACTTCTGCCTCGGCAATCTCGGCCTGCCCGTTACGGCGACGGCCTGACCCATTCAAAGGAACCCATCATGAAACAATCGATCGACGCACTGCTGCGCGAGGACCGCGCCCACTTCATGCACCCGTCGACGCACGCGTACGACCACGAGACCGGCGCGCTGCCGGGCAAGATCGTGCGCGGCGGCGAAGGCATCCGCATCGAGGATCACCAGGGCAAGCGCTATATCGACGCGTTCGCCGGCCTCTACTGCGTGAACATCGGCTACGGCCGCACCGAAGTGGCCGACGCGATGCACGAACAGGCGAAGCAGCTCGCCTATTACCACACGTACGTCGGCCACGCGTCGGACGCGATCATCGAGCTGTCGTCGCGCATCATCGACTGGTCGCCGGCGGGGATGAAGAAGGTCTACTACGGGATGTCGGGTTCCGACGCGAACGAGACGCAGGTCAAGATCGTCTGGTATTACAACAACGTGCTCGGCCGCCCGAACAAGAAGAAGATCATCTCGCGCGAGCGCGGCTATCACGGCTCGGGCATCGTGACGGGCAGCCTCACGGGCCTGCCGAGCTTCCACCAGCATTTCGACCTGCCGATCGACCGCGTGAAGCATACGGTGTGTCCGCACTGGTACCGCAAGGCGCCGGCCGGCATGAACGAAGCGCAGTTCGTCGCGTACTGCGTCGACGAACTCGAGAAGCTGATCGCGCGCGAGGGCGCCGACACGGTCGCCGCGTTCATCGCGGAGCCGGTGATGGGCACGGGCGGCATCATCGAACCGCCGGCCGGCTACTGGCCCGCGATCCAGGCCGTGCTGCGCAAGCACGACATCCTGCTGATTTCCGATGAAGTCGTGTGCGGGTTCGGGCGTCTCGGCTCGAAGATGGGCGCGCAGCACTTCGGGATCGAGCCCGACCTGATTACCGTCGCGAAGGGGCTGACGAGCGCGTATGCGCCGTTGTCGGGCGTGATCGTCGGCGAGAAGGTGTGGGACGTGATCGCGCGCGGCTCGCAGGAACACGGGCCGATGGGGCACGGCTGGACGTATTCGGGCCATCCGGTATGCGCGGCCGCGGCGCTTGCGAATCTCGCGATTCTGGAGCGTGAGAACCTGGTCGGCAACGCGGCCGAGGTCGGCGCGTATTTCGGCGCGAAGCTGCGCGATGCATTCGGCGCGCATGCGCTCGTCGGCGAAGTGCGCAGCGTCGGGATGCTGGCCGCGCTCGAGTTCATGGCCGACAAGGACGCACGTACGCCGTTCGATCCCGCGCTGAAGATCGGCGCGCAGGTGTCGGCTGCGGCGTTGCAGCGCGGCGTGATCGCGCGGGCGATGCCGCACGGCGACATTCTCGGCTTTGCGCCGCCGCTCGTGATGACGCGTGCGGAAGCCGACGAGATCGTCGCGATCGTGAAGGATGCGGTGGACGAGGTAGCGGAGCGGAATATTTCGGCCGTCGCGTGAGTTGTCAGCGATCCTGATGCGCGTTCCGGCGCGCGAGGCGACGCCGCCGCATGCAAGTGCGGCGGCGTGTTTTCTTGCCGGTCCGGGTGCAGGTCCGGTTCAGCAAAACCGTCGTCGCATCGCCTACGGCGCGCGTCGGCTATCGCCCGTCACTCAGTAATCCCACACGACCGGGACGAACCGGAAACCGTCGCCGTCCCGGGCAACATGGCCGATGGACGGGAACGCGACGTGCGCGGCAGCCAGCATCGAGCCGGTGTCCGCGGCTTCGTTGAACAGCGCGAGACGCACGTCGACCGCCGCTTCGGGATCGTGTTCGAAGCCGTTTTGCCAGTCGGGATTGTCGAAGTTGACTTCGAAAATCGCATCGCCCGCGAACGTCAGCTTTTCTCCGTTCGATGCGATGTCGACCACGCAGTGCCCCGGCGTATGCCCGCCCGTCACCCGCGCCGACACGCCCGCGGCGACTTCCACGGTGCGATCGAACTGCACGACGTGTTCGCCGTAGAGCTCCATGAACCTCGCTGCCGCCTTGCGCAGCGCGGGCGGAACGGTTTCCGGCATCACCGTCTTGCTGAAGTCCGGATGCTTCCAGAACGCCACTTCCGCGGCCGACACGTGAATGCGTACGTCGGGGCGCAGCTTCGCCTTGACGCCGTCGACGTTCAGCCCGCCGACGTGATCCATGTGCATGTGCGTGATCACGATATCGGTGATCGCGGCCAGATCGATGCCGGCCGATTCCAGACGCATCACCGAGCGCCCGGCGCGCGTGAAGTATTCGAAACCGTCGCCCACGCCCGAATCGATCAGGATCAGGCGATCGCCGCTGCGCACGAGCGCGATGTTGAGCGCCCAGTCGAACATGTCGCGTTGCAGGAAACGGCCGTCGAACCACGCGTTGCGGTCCGCTTCGCTCACGTTGGTGGACATGGTGGAAGTCGGCAGCGGCAGCACGCCGTCGCTGATCAGCACGACATCGACGTCGCCGATGCGCACCGCGTAGCGGGACGAAACGAGCTCGCCCGAAGATTCGTTGCCCAGGCGGGCGGTAACCGGCCGGACGTTGCGGATGGGTGCGTTCATGTTCAGTAGTCCTGTTCGTCGAGAGAGGTAAGCCGCGCGGCACGGCGCGGCTCGCTGGCGCGATCGTGAAGGCCGCGCTTCGGTTCGCCCGGATTCCGGTCGAGCGTGTCAACGATTGTAGTGACGGCCGACACACGCCGACAGCGCCGCGCGGGGGCACATCGTGTTGTCCGGACGACAACAATCGGGCCGCGGCTTCGGTGGCCCGAAATGCACGTCGCCCGCCGTCCGTTGCCGGACGGCGGGCGATGCAATGGTTGCCGTTTATGGGAAGCCGGGCGCGGCCGGCGCGCGGGTCAGCCCGGCTGGCCGGGGAGCGTGTCGCCGCGCAGCGAACATCCGCGCGTCTCGATCACCGCCAGCAGCGCGATCAGCCCGACCGCGCAGGCGGCCATCATGTAGTACGCGGGAATCAGTGCGTTGCCGGTCTTGCCGATCAGCCAGTCGTTGACGATCGGCGCGGTGCCGCCGAACAGCGACGTCGACACGTTGTAGGCGATCGCCATGCCCGCATACCGGACGTGGGTCGGGAACATCGCCGGGAACATCGCGGAAATGGTGGCGAGCTGCGGCACGTAGAGCACGCCGAGCACCGCGAAGCCGACGAACGCGCCGAGCGGGCCGTGCGTCATCAGCGTGAACATCGGCACGGCCGCGACGAACAGCCCGACGAGCGAGATCCACCACATCGTCTTGCGGCCGACGCGATCCGACAGCCAGCCGGCGAACGGCAGCAGCACCATCATCGCGAGCATGCCGATCAGCGGAATCAGCAGCGACATGTTTTCGCTGACGCCGAGCTCCTTGTGCATGTAGGTCGGCATGTACGCGAGCAGCACGTAGTTGACGACGTTCAATGCGACGACGAGCCCGCCGAGCAGCAGCAGCGGCTTCGCATAGCGCACCAGCAGCAGCCGGATCGGCAGCGCGACGGCGACGCTTTTCTCGCGGCGGTGCGCCTGCTCCTCGAGTTCGCGGAACACCGGCGTTTCCTCGAGGCGCGAGCGCAGGTAGAAGCCGATCAGGCCGAGCGGCGCCGCGACGAGGAACGGCAGGCGCCAACCCCACGCATGCATCGCCGAATCGCCGAGCAGCAGCGCGAAGCCGAGCATCAGGAACGCGCCGAGCGAGAAGCCGGCGAGCGTCGCGAATTCGAGGAAGCTGCCGCACAGGCCGCGCCGCGAATCGGGCGCGTATTCGGCGATGAAGGTCGCCGCACCGCCGTATTCGCCGCCGGTCGAGAAGCCCTGCACCATGCGCAGCACGATCAGCGCGGCCGGCGCCAGCCAGCCGGCCGTCGCGTAGCTCGGCAGCAAGCCGACGAGCAAGGTTGCGCCCGACATCGTCAGGACCGTCAGCGCGAGCACGCGCTTGCGGCCGAGCCGGTCGCCGAGCGGCCCCCAGAACAGGCCGCCGAGCGGGCGGATCAGGAACGAGATCGCGAACGTGCCGAGCGCGAACAGCGTCGCGCTGGCCGTGTTGCCGGGAAAGAGCGCGGCGGAAATGTACGCGAGGCCGTACGCGTAAATACCGTAATCGAACCATTCGGTCGCGTTGCCGAGGGCGGCGGCCGTGATCGCGACCCGCGGCAGGCTGTGCGGCTCGTCGCCGCGCTGGGTGGTTGTATCGTCGGGAATCGACGACGCGGCGGAAACGGAAGTCCACGATGGCACGTATCGCATGAGGGTCCTCGCTATCAGCATGCGCCCGGGCGGGCGCCGACGAGGATCAAAGTAATCCCGCCAATTAGCGATGCCCGATGTCATAGGACGATGTGGAGATCGGGGTTTTCCCGCGCCGTGGCGGGGGGCCGGCGGAGGCCGGGGCCGGCTCGCCGCGGCGCCGGCCGGCGAATGGCGGTAAGCTGCGCGCAGCCATGCGGGATTCGTCGGAGTGTGCGGCGCGTGGCGTCCCTTTTTTCACCCTTCATCAGGAGCGCATATCGTGGCGACCTACATCGTCTTTACACGGGAAAGCACGCAGGACCAGCATGAGCTCGACCTCTACTCGAGCCAGGTCGGTGCGACCCTCGCCGGCCATCCGGTGAAGGTGCTCGCCGCTTATGGGCCGCAGGAAACCCTCGAGGGTGAAGGCCCGGAAGGCGTCGTGATCGTCGAGTTCCCGTCGAAGGAGGCCGCGCACGCGTGGTATCACGGCCCCGAATACCAGAAGGTCGTCCAGCACCGGTTCAAGGGCGCGCGCTATCGCGCGGTGCTGGTCGAGGGCGTCTGAGCGCGGCCGCGCGCGCCCGTTACCGCACGTGCGGCAGCAGCGCGCGCAGCCAGTACGCGACGGCCACCGCGCCGCCATCCGGCGTACCGATCGCGCGTTCGCCGAGATAGCTGGCCCGTCCCGCGCGCGGCGTCATGCGTGCCGTTTCCCGCGCGCCTCGCTCGGCCGCGTCGACGGCCGCCGCCCATGCGCTCGCGGGATCGCGATCGCCATCGAGCGCGCGGCCGAATGCGTCGACGGCCGGCACCAGCGCATCGAGCATCGTCCGGTCGCCGGCCTGCGCGCCGCCGAGTTCGCTGATCGAATCCACCGCCGCGCGCAATGCCGCGGCCCAGTCGCGCGGCGACGGCTCGGCGATATCGGCCAGCCGGCGCGACGCGCGCAGCAGCGCGGTCGCATAGAACGGACCGGAGCTGCCGGCGATCGCGCGACGCAACGCGGCGCCGAGCGCCGCGAGCGCACCGGACGGCGTGCCGTACGCGGTGTCGGGTAGTTCGAGGATCGCCTGCGCGGCGCGCCGCATGCTCGCGCCGAGATCGCCGTCGCCGGCTGCCGCATCGAGATCCGTCAACGTCTGCTCGTGGTCGATCAATGTTTGCGCCACCGCGTGCAGCGCCGGTTGCAGGCGCGCGGCCCACGCGCGGCCGGCTGCGTCGAGCGGCGGCAGCGGCGCGTCCTGCGACGCGGCCGCGGCCACGCGAATCCGTGTGTTCACGATGCCGCCGCCCGGCCATGCGCGCGCCTGCGTCGGCGCATCGAGCAGCGCCGCGCGCTCGTCGTTCAGCCGCAGCACCGAGATCGAGCAGCCCGGCATGTTCAGCGCGGACAGGAACGTGCCTGCCCATGCGCGCGCGACGACGATGCCGCGCCGGCTCAGGTTGTCGAACGCGGCGCGCAGCACGATCGCGAGTTCCATGTCCGGCGTCGCGCCGAGGCCGTTGACGAACAGCGCGACGCGCTCGTCGCGCTCGAGCACGAGATCGGCGACGATGCTCGACAGCAGCGTGTCGGCCAGCGCGTCGGCCGGCAGCGGCGCGCGGCGCTCGACGCCTTTCTCGCCGTGGATGCCGAGGCCCAGCTCGATCTCGTGATCGGCGAGGCTGAAGCCCGATTTGTCGGCGCCCGGGATCGTGCAGCCGTCGAGCGCGACGCCCATCGTGCCGAGCTCGGCTGCCGCGTCGCGCGCGATACCCGCGACGCGGGCAAGCGGCAGCCCGCGCGCGGCGGCGGCGCCCGCGAGCTTGTGGATCAGCACGGTGCCGGCGATCCCGCGCCGCTGGCCGCGCTCGACGCGGCCGCGCAGCGCGACGTCGTCGGCGACGATCACGGTTTCGACCGGAATGCCTTCCGCGCGTGCGAGCTCGGCGGCGAGCCCGAAATTGAGCCGGTCGCCGGTGTAGTTCTTCACGATCAGCAGCGCGCCGTTCGGGCCGGCGCTCGCGCGAATCGCGGCGAGCACGGCGTCGGTCGACGGCGACGTGAACACTTCGCCGCACACGGCCGCGCTCAGCATCCCTTCGCCGACATAGCCGCCGTGCGCGGGCTCGTGGCCGCTGCCGCCGCCGGACAGGATCGCGACCGGCCGCTGCGACGGCTCGGGCAGCGGCTGGCGGACGAGCACGTGCTCGTCGCCGAGGATCGCGAGATGCGGCGATTGCCGCGCGATGCCTTCCAGCATCTCTCGCACGACGTCGGACGGGCGGTTTACTAGCTTTTTCATGGCGACGGGTTCCGGACGGGTGAACGGGGCTCGGCCGGACGCGCACGGGCGCCGGACGGCTTTCGTGTTGCGGAGGATCGTGCGTGAGCGGTTGCCGGTCGCAGGCGATCGCATAACCGACGACCGGATGCGGGGCGGGCAACGAAGCGTACGCCTGGCGCCACGATACATCAGGTTCGGACGTCGCGACACGGATCGCGACGTGATCGCGCCGGAGCGGAACGGCGGCGCGCGCCGGATGCCGCTACTTGAGCGCGGCGATCGCCTTCGCGCGAATCAGCCGCGCACGCAGCACGTTGCGGCTGATGCCGAGCAACTGCGCGGCCCGGATCTGGTTGCGATGGCTGAATTCGAACGCGACGCGCATGACCGTGTCCTCGATGTGTTCGAAGAGATTGCCGTGCCCTTCGTCGAACAGGTCGCGCAGCGCGTGTTCGAGCGCCGCCTGTGCGTCGGCGGGCGAATCGGCTGCTGGCGCGGCAACGGTCGGGCGGCATGGCGGCGCGATGTGCAGGTCGGTGTCCTGCAGCGCGTCGTGGCGGCTCACGAGCAGCGCGTGATGGATCACGTTCTCCAGTTCGCGGATATTGCCCGGCCAGCCGTGCGCCTCGAGCCGACGCTCGGCGCGCGGATCGATGCGGCGCGGGCCGCTGCCGAGCCGGTCGCGGTACATGTCGAAGAAGTGCCGCGCGAGCGGCAGGATGTCGCCCGGGCGCTCGCGCAGCGGCGGGACCGCGAGCTGCACGACGTTGAGCCGGTAGAACAGGTCGCCGCGAAAATGTCCGGCCGCGACGGCCTGCTGCAAGTCGACGTTGGTCGCCGCGACCACGCGCACGTCGACCGGAATCCCCGTGCGCGAACCGAGCCGTACGACCTCGCGTTCCTGCAGCACGCGCAGCAGCTTGACCTGCATCGCGAGCGGCAGGTCGCCGATTTCGTCGAGAAACAGCGTACCGCCGTGCGCGGCTTCGAACCAGCCGGGCTTCGCGTTGATCGCACCCGTAAACGCGCCTTTCTCGTGGCCGAACAGTTCGCTGTCGACGAGCGTTTCGGAGAATGCGCCGCAGTTCACCGCGACGAACGGCCCGTCGCGACGGGCGCCGAGATCGTGCACGCGGCGCGCGATCAGTTCCTTGCCGGTGCCCGTCTCGCCGACGATCAGCACGTTCGCGTCGCTCGGCGCGACGCGGCGAACCTGTTCGAGCAGCGCGAGCGAACGCGGATCGGCGAACACCTGCGCTTGCGCACAGGGCTGCGCGTGACGTTCGGGCCGCGTGAGCACGGGCGCCTCGGCCTGAAGCTCGGCGAGGTCGCGGGGCGCGGTGACGACACGAAGATTGAGCGGGCGCGGCGATGGGGAAATGGAAGTCATGGCGATGAACCGTTGGATGGCCAGGCGATGCGGGGCGGCTGCTGCGTGATCAGCAGAGTGTTGAACGTTTCGCCGCGCGCGAAAAGCATCGATTTCTGATAACCAAAGCGCGATTGCTGCGGAACCCGCAACGGCGCGGAAACGTGGCGGCGCCGTGACGCTCGAACGTCGAATCGGGTGTTGTCGCGCGTGATGCGCTGCTGCCTGATCAGCAGCGCATCAGCAGGCCCGCTGCGCCGGATTCATCACGTTGCGGAATATCGATGTGACGCACGAACCGAAACGCTTGCCACTGTCGCGCATTTGGTCGAGCGCCAGTTCTGACGGGCGATGGCGCAAAGTTTCGGAGTGCAGACGACCTTGCCGCCGCGAACCCGAGCCGATGGCACGCTCCTTGCTGCCCCGAACCGGTATCGCCGCACTGCACGCGGCTCCACCAAGGGAACACATGGCATGAGCCACACCCTCAACGTCGTCGCGATATCGGGTAGCCTGCAGCGGCCGTCGCGCACGCTGGCGCTGACCGACGCGATCGTCACGGCGCTCGGCGCCGCGCTGCCGATCGATACGCGGCTGATCGAACTCGGCGAGATCGGCAGCCGGCTGGCCGGCGCGCTGACGCGTGCGCAGGTGCCGGCCGATCTCGATGCGCTGATCCGCGCGATCGAGACGGCAGACGCGCTCGTCGTCGCGAGTCCGGTGTACCGCGCGTCGTACACGGGCCTTTTCAAGCACCTGTTCGACCTCGTGCGCCACGACGCGCTCGTCGACGTGCCCGTGCTGCTCGCGGCCACCGGCGGCAGCGAGCGGCATGCGCTCGTGATCGACCATCAGCTGCGTCCGTTGTTCAGCTTCTTCCAGGCACGCACGCTGCCGATCGGCGTGTACGCGTCCGAAAGCGATTTCAACGCGTACCAGATCGCCAGCCCGGCGTTGCGCGAGCGCATCGCGCTCGCGGTGAATCGCGCGGTGCCGCAACTGCGCACGCATGTGCTTTCCGCCGCGGCCGCGTAAGCCGCTTTTTCGTTTCCCCTTCGACCAGGACACCTTCATGAGCCTTCCCGACCCTTCCGCCGACGGCGTCAAATTCGCGTACTGGGTGCCGAACGTCAGCGGCGGCCTCGTCGTGAGCACGATCGAGCAGCGCACCGACTGGAGCCTCGAATACAACCAGAAGCTCGCGCGCACGGCCGAGACAGCCGGCTTCGACTACGCGCTGAGCCAGATCCGCTTCACGGCCGGCTACGGCGCCGAATATCAGCACGAGTCGGTGTCGTTCAGCCAGGCGTTGCTGCATGCGACGACGAAGCTCAAGGTGCTCGCCGCGATCCTGCCGGGGCCGTGGCATCCGGCCGTGGTCGCGAAGCAGCTCGCGACGATCGACCACATCTCGAACGGGCGCATCGCGATCAACGTCGTGAGCGGCTGGTTCAAGGGCGAATTCACCGCGATCGGCGAGCCGTGGCTCGAGCACGACGAACGCTATCGGCGCTCGAAGGAATTCATCCAGGCGCTCAAGGGCATCTGGACGCAGGACAATTTCACGTTCAAGGGCGACTTCTACCGCTTCAACGACTACACGCTGAGCCCGAAGCCGGTGCAGAAGCCGCATCCGGAAATCTTCCAGGGCGGCAGCTCGCGCGCGGCGCGCGACAACGCGGCGAGCGTGTCGGACTGGTATTTCACGAACGGCAATACGCCGGAGAACCTGAAGGCGCAGATCGACGACATCCGCGCGAAGGCGGCCGCGAACAACCATCGCGTGCGGATCGGCGTCAATGCGTTCGTGATCGCGCGCGACACCGAGGAAGAGGCGAAAGCCGTGCTCGACGACATCATCCGGCATGCGCACGTCGAGGCCGTGCACGCGTTCGGCGATGCGGTGAAGCAGGCCGGCAAGGCGTCGCCCGAGGGCGAGGGCAACTGGGCGAAATCGACGTTCGAGGATCTCGTGCAGTACAACGACGGCTTTCGCACGAACCTGATCGGCACGCCGCGGCAGATCGCCGAGCGGATCGTCGCGCTGAAGGCGATCGGCGTCGATCTCGTGCTGGCCGGGTTCCTGCATTTCATCGAGGAGGTCGAGTACTTCGGCAAGCGCGTGCTGCCGCTCGTGCGCGAGCTCGAGGCGCAGCGGCAGGCAGTGGCCGCGTGACGCCGACCGGTCGCCTGCGCGCGGCCCGCGATCGTGCGGGCCCGCGCGGCGGCACGACGCTTACGTGATGCCCGCCATCTTCGATGCCTCGATCACCATCTCCGCGCCGAGGCCGCCGAGCACCGCGCCCATCGCCCAGCGCTGCGCGAGCAGCAGCGCGGGACGGCCGTGCAGGAACCTCGCGAGGCTGCTCGAGCAGATCGCCACCAGCCCGTTGGCCGACGCGAACGCGGCAATCAGCAGCGAGCCGAGAAACAACGACTGGCCGAACACGCTGCCTCGCCCGTAGTCGATGAACTGCGGCAGCAGCGACACGAACAGCATCGCGAGCTTCGGGTTCAGCACGCTGGTCGTCGCGCCCATCGCGAGCAGCCGCAACGGCTGCTCGTTCGGCAGCGTTTTCACCTCGAACGGCGAGCGGCCGCCCGGCCGCACCGCCTGCCATGCGAGATACAGCAGATAGGCCGCCCCGACCGCGCCCAGCACGCTGCCCGCATAGGGCACGCTCATGAACAGCGTCGTGATGCCGAACGCCGCGGCGAACATGTAGAACAGGTAGCCGATCATCACGCCGGCGAGCGAAACGAGGCCGGCCGCGCGCCCTTGCGCGATCGAGCGCGACATCACGTAGACCATGTTCGGCCCCGGCGTGACCGCGAGCATGCCGCCGATGACGAGGAACCCGTAGAGCGATCCGGACGTGTGCATGTTTTCCGCTTCCTGCATCGAGTGAGTGCCGACGCAGGTCATTCTCCGGCGATGGAGGCGAACAGTAAAACGGGATAAACTGAATCGATTGATCAGTTTTTCTGAATCGACATGAAAAAGCTCGACCTCGATGTGCTCGCGATGGTGGTCGCCGTCGCGGATTCCGGATCGTTCGCGCAGGGCGCGCAGGCCGTGCATCGGTCGCCGTCGGCGGTGAGCATGCAGATCAGGACGCTGGAGGACGCGCTCGGCAAGCCGCTGTTCATCCGCGACACGCGCAACGTCACGGCGACCGACGACGGCAGGATGCTCGCCGACTACGGCCGGCGGATGCTCGCGATGCGCGACGAGGCGTGGGCGTCGGTCGTGCGTCCGGAGATTCGCGGCCGCGTGACGATCGGCGTGCCCGACGATTACATCTCGTCGCTGCTGCCGCAGGTGCTCGGCAAGTTCGCCGCGATGCATCCGCGCGTGGAGGTGCGCGTGATCGGCCAGCCGAGCCGCGCGCTCGTGCCGATGCTGAAGGACAACACGGTCGATCTCGCGTGCCTCACGCGGATCAAGGGCGTGACGGGCGAGCTGATCCGGATGGAGCCGCTCGTCTGGGTCGGCTCGCCGAAGCGCAACGTGTGGGAAGAGCGGCCGCTGCCGGTGGCGTTTTTCCCGCACGGCGGCAGCATGGCGCGCGATCACGCGGTGAGAGCGCTGAATCGACGGAAGATCCCATACCGGATGTCGTACGAAAGCCCGAGCCACCTCGGGCTGCTGAGCATGGTGGAGGCCGGGCTCGCGGTCGCGCCGCTCGCGCGCTGCTGTATTCCCGATCATCTCGTGCAACTGTCGGAAAGCCACGGGTTGCCGCCGCTCGGCGAAATGGAAGTCGTGCTCGCGCGCAGCGCGCAGTCCGCGCGCCCGCCGTGCGACTACCTCGCCGAGCAGATTCTCGGCGAATGGCGTGTCTGAGGGCCGCTACGCGCCGTGTGTCAGCACGACGCCAGCAGCCATTCGCGGAAGGCGACGAGCGACGGCAGCGTTTCGTTGCCCGGCGGGTAGACGAGGTAATAGCTGCGCTGGCTGGTAATCGCGTCGCCGATCGACACGAGTTCGCCGCGGCTCAATTCATCCTCGACGAGCACCTTCGGCACCAGCCCGATCCCCATTCCCGCGCGCACGGCCTGAATCAGGTGCGACGTCAGCTCGAAGCTCGGGCCGACGCGCATCTGGCGATGGTCGAGTCGATAGTGCGAGAACCACTCGGCCCAGGCCTGCTGATTGCTCGTCACGCCCAGCAGCGTCTGCTTCGCGGCCCAGGCCGGCGTGCGCGTGTCGGTCTTGCGGCCGCGCCCCGTATCGGGCGGCGCGATCGCGATCAGGAACTCGTTGTACAGCCGGTGCGCGTGCAGGCCCGGCCAGTCGTCCGCGCCGACGGTGATCGCCGCGTCGAGGTCGTCGTTGAGAAAATCGATCGCGCCGATTCGTGAATGAAGGTGCACGGTCACACCCGGATGCGCGGCGTAGAAGCCGTGCAGGTGCGGCAGCAGCCATTTCGAGCCGAACGTCGGCAGGGTGGCCAGCCGTAGCGAGCCGGCGCCGGCTTGATGCGACATCGCCTGCAGCGTCGCGCCGCGAATGCGCCCGAGCGCGCCGCTCAGCTCGGCGAAATAGCGGCGGCCGACTTCGGTCAGCTTGACCGAGCGGCCCTCGCGCCGGAACAGCGGTACGCCGAGCTGATCCTCGAGCGTCTGCACCTGCCGGCTGATCGCGCTCTGGCTCAGCGACAGCTCGTCGGCCGCGCGCGTGTAGCTTTCATGCCGCGCGGCGGCCTCGAATGCGAGCAGCAGCGACATCGATGGGGTGAGGCGACGGTAATTCATGAGTTTTATGCAAGATTTGCCGCGTGAGAATTCGTTTGTTTGTGGCGGAAGATACAAAGATACTGGAATTCCCGGTCGCGCGGAAACTTGCCAAAAATTCATGTTTCGGCGAACGCGAACCGGCCGGCTCCACCCACATTGCGTTTTTGCCCCATGTCGATCGTCCCGTTGCCCCGTCCTGCCAATCCGTCCGCGAACGTTTACCGCGATTTTCTCGTCGCGTTGCGGGCGACCGGCTTCGCCGGGGAAATCCGCGCGGACCACGCGAACCGGACCGTGCAGGCCACCGACAACTCGATCTACCAGCGCCTGCCGCAGGCGGTGGTCTGCCCCGCGCATGCGGACGACGTCCAGTTGCTGGCCCGGCTGCTGGCCGAGCCCGCGCATCGCGACGTCGCGGTGGCCGCGCGCGGCGGCGGCACCGGCACCAACGGGCAGTCGCTGACCGACGGCATCGTCGTCGATCTGTCGCGGAACATGAACCGCATCCTCGAGATCAACGCGGAAGAACGCTGGGTGCGCGTGGAGGCCGGCGTCGTCAAGGATCAGCTCAATGCGGCGCTGAAGCCGCACGGCCTCTTCTTCGCGCCGGAACTGTCGACGTCGAACCGCGCGACCGTCGGCGGGATGATCAACACCGACGCGAGCGGCCAGGGCAGCTGCACGTACGGCAAGACGCGCGATCACGTGCTCGAACTCGATTTCGTGCTGATGGGCGGCGAGCGGCTGCACAGCGACGCGCTCGACAATGAAGAACTGGAGCGCCGCTGCGCGCGGCAGGACCGTGTCGGCAAGGTGTATCGCACCGCGCGGCGCATCCGCGACGACAAGGCCGCGCTGATCGACGCGAAATTTCCGAAACTCAACCGCTGCCTGACCGGCTACGACCTCGCGCACCTGCGCGAGGCGGACGGCCGCTTCAACCTGAACAGCGTGCTGTGCGGCGCGGAAGGCTCGCTCGGCTTCGTCGTCGAGGCGAAGCTCAACGTGCTGCCGATCCCGAAGTTTTCGGTGCTGGTCAACGTGCGCTACGCGGGCTTCATGGACGCGCTGCGCGACGCGCGCGCGCTGCTCGAACACCGGCCGCTGTCGATCGAGACGGTCGATTCGAAAGTGCTGATGCTCGCGATGAAGGACTTCGTGTGGAGCAGCGTGGCCGAGTATTTCCCGCAGGACGACGCGCGTCCGACGCTCGGCATCAACCTGATCGAATTCAGCGGCGACGATGAACACGACGTCGATGCGCGCGTGCGTGCATTCGTCGAGCATCTGCGCACCGATACGAGCGTGGTGCGGCTCGGCCACACGCTGGCGGTCGGCGACGATGCGGTGAAGCGCGTGTATGCGATGCGCAAGCGCGCGGTCGGCCTGCTCGGCAACGTGCAGGGCGAGGCGCGTCCGCAGCCGTTCGTCGAGGACACCGCGGTGCCGCCCGAGAACCTCGCCGCGTACATCGCCGAGTTCCGCGCGCTGCTCGACGGCCACGGGCTGCAGTACGGGATGTTCGGCCACGTCGATGCCGGCGTGCTGCACGTGCGCCCGGCGCTCGACATGAAGGACCCGAAGCAGGCGGCGCTGGTGCGGCCCGTGTCGGATGCGGTGGCCGAACTCACGCGGCGCCATGGTGGCCTTTTATGGGGCGAGCACGGCAAGGGCGTGCGCTCCGAATACGCGCCGGCGTTTTTCGGGGAGCTGTATCCGTCGCTGCAGCAACTGAAGGCCGCGTTCGATCCGCACAACCAGTTCAACCCGGGCAAGATCGCGACGCCGCCGGACTCCGCGCTGCGGCTGCTGAAGATCGACGAGGTGCCGACGCGCGGCGACCACGACCGGCAGATCGACGAGCGCGTGTGGCAAAGCTACGGCACCGCGATGCATTGCAACGGCAATGGCGCGTGCTACAACTTCGATCCGGACGACGCGATGTGCCCGTCGTGGAGGGCGACGCGCGAACGCGTGCAGTCGCCGAAGGGGCGCGCGTCGCTGATGCGCGAATGGTTGCGCCTGCAAGGGCAGGCGGGCGTCGACGTCGTCGCGGCGGCGCGCACGCGGCAGCCGTTCCTGCGCGGTCTGGCCGCGCGCTGGCGCAACGGCCGCAACGCCCGCGATGGCGACGCGGATTTCTCGCACGAGGTGTACGACGCGATGGCCGGTTGCCTCGCGTGCAAGTCGTGCGCGGGACAGTGTCCGGTCAAGGTGAACGTGCCCGAGTTCCGCTCGCGCTTTCTCGAGCTGTATCACCAGCGGTACCTGCGGCCGCTGCGCGACTACCTGATCGGCTCGCTCGAATTCACGATGCCGTGGATGGCGCGCGTGCCGGCGCTGTACAACTGGCTGATGGGCGCCGGCTGGGTGCGGACGCTGCTCGAGCGTCGGATCGGCATGGTCGACAGCCCGCTGCTGAGCCGTTTCGATCTCGCGGCCGTGATCCGCGCATGGCGCGTGAAGCCGGCCGATCCGCATGCGCTCGCCGCGCTGAGCGATGCGCAGCGCGCGCGCAGCGTCGTCATCGTGCAAGACACGTTCACGCGCTACTTCGATACCGAGCAACTGGCGACGCTGATCGAGCTGGCGGCGCGCCTGGGCTTCCAGGCGTGGCTCGCGCCGCTCGCGCCGAACGGCAAGGCGCTGCACGTGCAGGGGTTTCTTCACGCATTCGAAAAGGCGGCGGTGCGCAACGCGACGCAACTGGCCGCGCTCGCGCGCTCGGGCGTCGCGCTGGTCGGCCTCGATCCGGCGATGACGCTGACGTATCGGCAGGAGTACCGGAAGGTGACGGGGCTCACCGACGTGCCGAAGGTCGCGCTGCCGCAGGAATGGCTGCTCGATGTGCTGCCGGAAGCCGGTGCGGGCGGGGCGACGGTTTCATATCGGCTGCTGCCGCACTGCACCGAGAAGACCAATGCGCCGGACAGCGGCAAGCAATGGGTGCAGGTGTTCGCGCGTCGCGGGCTGCGCTTGCAGGTTCAGGCGGCCGGGTGTTGCGGGATGTCGGGCACGTACGGGCACGAGGCGCGCAATCTCGCGACGTCGAAGACGATCTATGCGCAGTCTTGGGCCGCGCACGTTGACGGGCCGGAGCAGGAAGGCGAGGCGCTGGCGACCGGGTATTCGTGCCGCAGCCAGGTGAAACGCCTGTCGTCGAAGCAGATGCGCCATCCGTTGCAGGCGCTGCTCGACCATGTGCGGGCCGTGGGGTGACAACAGGGCGGTGCGGGGCGCGCCGCCTAGGCGGCGTCGATCGCGCGTCGAGCGGCAACCCCGTGCCGCTGTCGACTGCCGCCGGCGCGGGTCAGGCGTCGGCTTTCGCCGCTTTACGCGCCCGCGGTTTTTCCGCCGCGGGAAGCACGCCGACGCCGCGCGGCCGTTTCGGCTCGATCCGCATTTGCCGGATCACGCGCCGGAAGTCGATCTCGTGCGCGGCCAGCGTGCCGATCAGTTTCGCGATGACCGCGAGGTGGGAAGGGACGGTGCCCTTGCTCGAATAGTTGGTGATCGAACTTTCGTTCATCCGGATCAGGCGGGCGAACTCGCGCGCCGTCAACTGCGCCTTCTTCAACTCCTGCTGGAATTCCGCATACGCCATTGCGCACATGATGCTTCGTCTCCGTGAATCGGCATTCGGCCCGCGCGGCGCCGGCGTCGACGGGTGGCGTCCCCGTCGTGCCGGCGCCGCGTGGGGTTACATCTTCACCTGGTCGAGGAAGGTCTTCTTGCCGCTCTTGTAGCCGTAGATCGAGATGATCCCGTGCGTCAGGTCGCCCTTCGAGTCGAACGTCGTCGTGCCGATCACGCCGTCGTACTTCGTCGCCGGCATCGCCGCGAGGATCTTCGCCGGATCGGTCGAGTTCGCGCGCTTCATCGCGTCGACCGCGATGTAGACCGCGTCATACGCGAACGGTGCGTCGAACTTGATGCCCTGGTTGAAGCGTTTCTGGTATTTCGCGAGGAAGTCCGCGCCGCCCGGCATCTTCTCGAGCGCAGCGCCTGCCTGCGAGCACAGCACGTTGTCGGCCGCCGGGCCGGCCAGTTGCGCGAGCGAGTCCGTGCACACGCCGTCGCCGGACAGGATCTTCGCGCGCAGGCCGAGCTGCTTCGCCTGCTTCGCGAGCGGGCCGCCGGTGGCGTCCATGCCGCCGTACATGATCGCGTCGGGGTTCTCGCCCTTGATCTTGGTCAGGATCGCGCGGAAGTCCACCGCCTTGTCGTTGGTCGCGTCGTGCGACAGCACCTTCAGGCCGAGCGCCTTCGCCTTCTTCTCGAACTCGTTCGCGAGGCCCTGGCCGTACGCGGTCGAATCGTCGATCACCGCGACGCTCTTCACGCCCTTCGACTGTGCATAGCTCGCGAGCGCCGGGCCCTGCTGCGCATCGGTCGCGACCACGCGGTAGGTGGTCTTGAAGCCTTGCTGCGTGTAGGTCGGGTTCGTGGCAGACGGCGAGATCTGCACGATGCCCGCGTCGCTGTAGATCTTCGACGCCGGGATCGACGTGCCCGAGTTCAGGTGGCCGATGACGGCGACGACCTTGTCGTCGACGAGCTTCTGCGCCACCTGCGTCGCCTGGCGCGGGTCGGCCGCGTCATCCTGCGCGTCGAGCTGCAGCGTGATCTTCTTGCCGCCGATCGTCAGGCCCTTCGCGTTGATTTCCTCGACTGCGAGGCGCGCGCCGTTCTCGTTGTCCTTGCCGAGGTGCGAGATGCCACCCGTCGTCGGTTCGACGCTGCCGATCTTCACCACTTGATCGGCCATCGCGCCCGAGGCGGCCGCGAACGCGGCGGCAGCCAATGCAACGGTGATCAGGGGTTTGCAGCGCATGCCGACAGTGCTTCGTTCCATCTGTCATCTCCGAATTGAATGTCTTTCTATTGACGTCTCGACCGGCCGGCCGCAGCCGGCGCGATCGGACGATTTTCACTACCCGTCACGGGCTCGCTTGCATGGCGTGCGGCCGGGTGACCTGCCGCCCGGGCGAGCGGGCGGACCGGCGCCTGACGCGATGCAATTCGTATGAATATATCGGAACCCGCTTCCGCGTGCCGCCGTGCCCCGAGTGGCGGGCTGTTGCGGCGCTTGCCGGCGCGCGAATGTCGAAGGTTCCGGATACCGGAAATCGGGCGCCGCGGTGGCCTGCGGATTGCGATTCGCTGTCGTCGGCCTTACGGCCGTATCCATTATTCGGCCGGTCGTCGCGGCGAAGCCATGGACACTGACGTGCGGTCAATCCGGAACTGTTTGGTCGATTTGTCTGCACAGTTTGGTCAATTGCGAATCGCGTATCCGGTTGCATGGTCATGCTTCATCGGCAGCGACAGCCGTCGTTATGCAACTAACGGTCTGGTTCGCCAGCATCAACGAATGCGTGCCGATTGCATTGACCGCGCCATTCGTCCAGTTCGGCAGAAACCGGGGCTTTTCCCGACCGGCCCGCTTCGGCTTTCGGATCGTCGCGTTGGCCACGCAATCGCCGCCATCTCGACCTACGACCGTCCGCGCCATGCGACGACGGTCACGCCTGCAATCGCCAGCAGGCCGCCGCACGCCGTCGCGATGCCGGGCCGCTCGCCCGTCAGCGCCATCGACAGCAGTGTCGCAACCGCCGGCGTCAGGTAGAGAAAGCTGGCCGCGCGCGCGGCGCCGAAGTAGCCGAGCGCGAAGGTCCATGTCGCGTAACCGAGCGCGGCGGGAAAGACGCCGAGCACCACGACGGCCAGCGCCGTATCGCGCGACCCGCCGCCGAGCGACACGAGCGCGCCGGGCAGCCACGGCGCGAGCAGCGCCGCGCCCGCCAGCAGCGTGTATGCGGTGCACGGCAGCGCGCCGTACACGGGAATCAGCCGCCGCTGCAACACGAAATAGCTGGCCGAACACAGCGCCGCGCCGAGAATCAGCGTGCTTCCCGAGCCGAGGACGAGGCCGCCCGGCTGCCCTTGCGCGATCACCGCGATGCCGGCCAGGCTGATCAGCGAGCCGAGCCAGCCCCAGCGATCGAAGCGCTCGCGCAGAAACACGGCGGCCAGCAACGCGGTGAAGATCGGCAGCGTGTTCACGATGAAACTCGCCGCGCCGGCCGACACGGTTTGCTCGCCGGTATTGAGCAGCGCGTTGTAGAGTGCGATGCCGAGCAGGCCGCACGCGAGAAAGCGCCACGCATCGCCTTTCGTCGGCAGCGGCGGCCGTCGCCACGCGAGCCACGCGATCACGAGCAACGCAGCGGTCGCGAAGCGCGCGGCCGCGAGCTGCAGCGGTGCGAGGCCGTGCAGGCCGATCCGGATGAACGGGAAGGCGGACGCCCACGAGACGATCGTGAACGCGACGGCCGCTGCCGCGACGAGCGGTTGTCGCGCGCCGCGCGACGTCGGTGACGAAAGCGTATTCATGCGGTAATGGTGCGGCATGGCGAGATGCTAAGCTAGCGCACAGATCAACACCCGGATATGAATATGGCTCACAGCTCGGCGGCGCGGCGGGCAGACGGTCCGGCGCATGCGCGCCCGGTGGCCGCCACCCCGATGCCGGGCCCGCGGCCGCCGCTCGCGAGCCTGGAGACGGTCTGCACGGTCGCGCGCGAGGGTTCGTTTCTCGCGGCCGCCGACGTCTCCGGCGTCACGCACGGCGCGATCAGCCGGCGGGTGGCCGCCGTGGAAAACTGGCTCGGGATGGCGCTGTTCGAGCGGCATGCGCGCGGCGTGCGCCTGACGCCGGACGGGCAGCGCTTCGTCGGCCGGATCGAGCAGGCGTTCGCGATCATCGACAGCGCGGCCGATCAGTGGCGCTCGCCGCGCACGCCGCGGCTGGTCCGGATGAGCGTGGTGCCCGCGTTCGCGCAGCTGTGGCTGCTGGAGCGGCAGCCTGCGCTCGAGCGTGAAGCGCCCGCGCTGCGCATCGAGCTCGGCATCGAGCTGCGCAACGTGGATATCGCCGGCGGCGAAGCCGATCTGTCGATCCGGTACGGGCGCGGCAACTGGCGTCAGCTTGAAACCCGCCCGTTCATGCCGGAACGGCTGTATCCGGTCGCGCATCCGCGGCTCGCCGCGCAACTGGCCAGGATGCGCCGCGCAACGGGCGATGCCGCGCTGCTCGACATGCCGTTGCTGCACGATTCCGACGTGACCGGCTGGCGCACGTGGTTCGATGCGCTCGGCATTCCGTTCAAGCCGCGTGCGCAGGATCGCCGGTTCGAGGATTACAACCTCGTGCTGGCGGCGGCCGAAGCGGGGCTGGGCGTGGCGCTTGCGCGAACACCGCTTGCGGATGCGTATCTGCGGCGCAGCGCACTCGTGCGCGTGAGCCGCCACGAAGTCGATTCGCTGCTCAGCTATCACTTCGTGCATGCGAAGGGCGAGAATCGACCGGAGGTGCTCGCGTTGATGGAGCGGATGGTCAGGGCGCTGGGGTAGGGGGCGCGGCGGATTGCGTAGAATGGCGAGCGGGACGCATGCCTTTCACGGCCGAAGGTCGTCGTACATCGAGATTTCCGCACCCGCGGCATGGGCAAGCGCGAGTGCTTCGGCGAGGTCGTCTTGGCTGACGGCGAACGCCGTATAGGCGTCGTGTCCGGTGTCGAGATGAAGCAACGCGTACCCTTTATCGGCCAGCCAGGCGCCCAGCACGAGCAGCCCGGCCGGTACGTCGCCTTCGCCGTCCCAGGTCCAGCGCTCGGCGATGCCCAGCGTATCGAGCATCTGGTTTGCCTGCCATTCGATTTGGTCGGATGCGCGCCAGTCGACCGAAATGCACAGGCACCAGTTGGAAGGGTCGAGCGTTTCCGGGGCGCTCATGTCGCGTGTCAGTACCCAGTCGAGTATCGACGACGTGTCTTCTCCGGGTTCGGCATCGAGGACGTAGGCGACGAGACGGTGACGGGTCGCGGTGTCGAGCGGCTTTACGATGAGCTCGACCAGCTTCGCAAGCGCCGCCAACGCGTCTGGCGATGGCGAGAAGTGATCGCGCAGGATATCGGCATCGGAAACCGGCTCGGGCGCGTCCGGTGTGTCGTTCCGGTCGCTTGTCTTGTTGCCAAACCAGCGCGTGAAAAATCGGATCATGGTTTCTCCAGCATTGCCTCGTTTCGCGGCCACCAACGCGTGCGATCACGGCCGGCAGGGAAGCCGGTTTTCGGATGAAGCCCTGTGTCGATGTCGTCGAGCGTACCGTCGGACTTCCGCCGCCACGAAAGGGGCGAGTGTATACGGCACGGACGGCTGGCTTGCCATGGAAACTCGCGTGGTCATGCCGCTTTATGTCGGCGACCGTTTCGGGACGAATGGAATGCGGCGGGGTTCGGTCGCGGCCGCAGCCGCCGAATCGTTACAATGCAGCCGCGGAAAACGGCGAGATCGCCGCGGTGAAGCGGAACAGTGAAGCGGAATCGAGCCTTTGCCCGATGGCAGGGCGATCACCAATTATTGCAATACGGGTTCAAATTTGCACAAAAGGGAACCGATGAATAGACCAGACAAATCGTCGAAAGCGCGTGCGGCGCTGGATCAACTTTTTTCCGGCCTGGCGCCCACGGACGCGAAGCGCGAATCGCCGCGTCCGGGCAATCCGTTCGCAACGGACGACGAGGTGTCGAGCGCATCCGGCGGTCGCGGCGTCGAAGTCACGTTGTCGACCCGCATCCAGTTGCGCGGTTATCCGAGCGCCGACGCGTTCATGAAGCGCATGGCCGAAGCGTGGGGCCTCGAGTGGGGCACGTACGACAGCGTCCGCGCGGTGGCGACGCTGCCTGCCGGATGGCGTTCGCGCCGGCTTCCGGAAGTCACGCAGATCGTCGACGAGCGCGACGTGCTGCGCGCCGAGAGCAGCCTGCAGGGCGGCGAGATGTCGTATTTGAAGGTGCATCCGCGCTACTACATCGATGCGCGCAAGCGTTTCGGCTGGAGCAAGTCGTCGAAGGCGTCCGACGATCCGGATCTCGACGGCCCCGACTGGAACTGCTTCGTGATCGATCGGGAAAAATCCGTCGAATTGCACGAACTGACGACGTCGTCGTTGAAGGCCGACATGGACAATGCGCGGGCGACGCTGCTGAAATGGCTCGATGAGCACTATCCGAAACATCGCGATCCGTTTGCGTACTGGTCGGACTGCGAAGGGGCGTAGCGGACCGGTTTGCACGGCGGCTTCGCTCGATGCATCGATTTCCCCGCCATAAGGACGAGCATTGAAACAAGCGCGCGTGGTGCCGGTTCTCTGGGCAGCGTTCGGCGCGGCGGTCGGATCGACCGTCATCGAGTTGCTGCTCTGGGCCATCGCCGGCGATGACGCCGTCCGGAACCTGTTGCGCGATGCGCGGCTCACGGCCGCGATCGTGATGGGGCCAAGCGTGCTCGCCGCGTCCGGCGGCTTCGATCCGCTGGTCATGGGCGTGGCGACGCTCGTGCATGCGGCGCTTTCGCTCGTCTATGCGGCCGTGCTGGCACGGCTGATCCGCAGTTCGCCGCTCGTGGCCGCGCTGTTCGCGGGCGGCGCGTTCGGGCTCCTCCTGTATGGCGTGAACCTGTACGGGTTCACGGCGATCTTTCCGTGGTTCATCCCGGTTCGCGGCGCGATCACGCTGATCGCTCATCTGGTATTCGGGATCACGGCAGCGGCTGTCCACTACCTCGCCCGGCGCGAATCGATGTAATGGCTTCGAACCCGCCGCGGTATGCCTGGCCGCGGCGGGAAGCCGGCAAGCGGGGCGCGCGTGACGCGACGATGCTGCCGGTGTGTCGCCTGCTCAGGCAAGCTTGCCGCGCGAATCGTCGAACGGCATCACCACGCGAGTGCGATATGCGGGTCGCGCTTTCCATCGTTCGTACCACGCCGCGACATGCGGCACGTCGGGCCGCGCGATATCGCGTTCGAAATACCGGTACAGGTGCGTGCCGGCCGCGATGTCGGCGAGCGTCGTGCGACGGGACGATCAGAACTTGTGGCGAATGCCGACGATCGCGAGTTCCTGCGTATCGGTGCCCGAGTTCACGCCGTACGAGCCGACCGACGCGGCCGCTTTCACGGTCGCCCCGCTCGCGTTGAGCGTGTTGCCGCTCGCCTTCTGATAGCCGAACAGCGTATACAGATCGGTGCGCTTCGACAGTGCATAGTCCGCGCCGAGGTTGACCTGGTTGTAGTGCGCGGAAGCCGGCCCCGTCAGCGACGTGTAGTTGTAGCCGACGCCCGCGCGCAGCGCCGGCGAGAACTGCCAGTTGAAGAACGCCGAGCCGTTGTTGAACTTCGCGTTCTGGCTGAACGCCGACAGCGTGTCCGCGCCGTATTGCGTGTTCGAATACGCGAGGCCGAAGGTCGCCGGCCCGGCCACGTACTGGCCGGCCACGCGCACGATCTGGATCGACTTCGCGCTCGAGAAGCCCTGGTTGATCACGGTGTTGAACAGCGTGTCCGAGCTGCTCGACCACGTGCGCACGCTGTTCGCGACCGTCGTGCCGCCGTTCGCGTAGAAGTAGCCGGCGCCGAGCGACAGCGGCCCGTTCGCATAGCTCGCGCCAAAGCTGTACGTGCGGCCGCTGCCGGTCGCGCCCGCGACGCCGCCGAAACCGTACAGCGCCGCGAACTGGAAGCCGGAGATCAGCGGGCTCGTGTATTTCACCGAGTTGCTGACGCGCAGGCTGTTGTCGTAGTTGTCGAGATCGCCCGGCGTCGCGAACACGCCGCCGAAGTAGTTGTCCTGCGTGAGGCCCTGCACGAGATCGACGACCGGATCGTACTGGCGGCCGAGCGTCACGGTGCCGAACGTGCTGCTTGCGAGGCCGACGACGGCCTTGCGGCCGAATTCGCGCTGGCCCTGGCCGAGCGCGCCGGTGCCGATGTTGAAGCCGTTCTCGAGCTGGAACAGCGCGGACAGGCCGCTGCCGAGATCCTCGATGCCGCGCAGCCCCCAGCGGCTGCCCGACAGGTTGCCGCTGCTGAACTTCACGAGGCTCGACGCGTTGCTGCCGTTCGCGTTCTGCGCGTTGTGGACGTACGCGATGCCCGCGTCGGCGATGCCGTACAGCGTGACGCTGCTTTGTGCGTGGGCGCCGGCGGTGGCGAGCGCGGCCGGCAGTGCGAGCAGCGCGAATGACCGGATCTGTTTCATGATTGGATTCCCCCGTTGGTCAATTGGTCTGACGAATCGGTGAACGATACGGACCGCGCATCGTCGAGGGAACCAATAAATTGTCGGATCGTTATGAGGCGCGCGGCGATGGATGCGTGCGCAACGGGTTGGCGTCTCGCGCGGGGCCTACGTGTCGTGGCGCCGCGACGCGTTTCTCAGGACGAGCGTCATCAGTTGCCGGCGCGAATTGACGCCGAGCTTGGCGAACGCGCGCTTCGCGTACGTATCGACGGTGGACGTCTTGCGCCCCATCGACTGCGCGATCGCGGCCGACGTCGTGCCCTGGACGAACGACGCGCACACGTGCATCTCGCGTGGCGCTCGCGGCCGGCAACAGCGTGGTGCTCGAGCCGTCGGAGAAATCGCCGCTGACCGCGCCGCGCGTTGCGCGGCTCGCGTTCGCGGCCGGCTCGCGCCTGCTGGCAGTCGTCGTGCGACGGGACGGGCCGAACGCTCGGCCATGTGCGCTGCATGGCCATTCTTTTCTGTCCCGAAAATCTTGTAGCATCGCCGGAGTGCCGGTTGGCATGCCGCGATCCCCGCAGCATGCCCGATTTTCTGTTTGTTGTGGCCCCGCCGGTATGCGCCGGCGGGGTCGATTCGCGTGAGGTCAGTATGCGTCGCATTGGGCTTGTCGTCGTCCCTCAGTTTCAGGTGATGAGCCTGCTCGCGTTGTCCGTGTTCGACATCGCCAATCTCCGCGCCGGCCGCTCGCTCTATGAAGTGAGCGTGATCTCGGAGGATGGCGGTCCCGTGGAGGCGTCGTTCGGGATGTGCGCATCGACTCAACCAGCGCGGCTGTCGGAGCTGCACACGGTATTCGTCGGCGCTTCGCTGTCGACGCCGCCGCTCACGGACCGCATGCGCGAACTGCTGGTCGATCTGTCCGGCAAGGTCGAACGCATGGCGTCGATTTGCCTCGGTGCGTTTCTGCTGGCCGAGGCGGGCCTGCTGGACGGGCGCCGTGCAACGACGCATTGGGCGTTTCTCGACCGGTTCAGGGATCGCTACCCTGCGGTATCGGTGGAGAGCGATTGCATCTTCGTGCGCGACGGCGCGCTGTGGAGTTCGGCCGGAATGAGCACGGCCATGGACATGGCGCTCGCGATGCTCGAAGAGGATCTCGGCCCGGACGCCGCGTTGCAGGTTGCGAAAGACCTGGTGCTCGAGCGCTGGAGGCGCTCGGGGTCGCAGCCGCAATCGTCCGTGCTGATCGACCATCCGGCACGCAGCAATCGGATCCACGACGTCATCACGCACATCCGGGCGAATCTCGGCACCGAACTGACGGTCGACAAGCTGGCCGACGTGGCGAGGATGAGCAAGCGGCAGTTTACGCGCCGCTTCAAGGACGAAACCGGCCTGACGCCTGCAAAGGCAGTCGAGCGCATTCGGCTCGAAACGGCCCGGGATTTCGTGACGAGTTCGTCGTGGACCATCGACACGATCGCACGGGAAACCGGTTATGCGGATACCGAGCGGATGAGGCGGTCGTTCGTGCGCGCGTTCGGCCATCCGCCGCAGGCCTTGCGGCGGCAGCGCAAGCCGGAACACACGGACACCGACTGAGCGCGGCTGGCCGATACCGGATCCCGCGCTGCAACATCATGGCACGAAAGGAGGGAACTGCGTCCCTCCACGCGCGCCCATCGTCAATAGAATGTTCTTCGGGCGGTACCTGCTCGGGCAAGCCGAACCGACGACTCGTCAACAGCGGACCGCACGCTCGTCCGCCCACGGTTTTGTGAACCGTCCTCGGTAGCCCGCGTCATGTCGCCAGGCTGGAACCGGCCGTGTGTGCCGCACGGACGCGCCCGGTCGCCGATTGCGTTGCCGCACGCGCGAAGCGTGCCCGGCATGGGTAGGCACGCCGTGCCGATGCGCCGCATGACGCGTACGTCGCAACCGCCGAAGTGGCGCGGATCAGCGAAGCGCTGTGCGGGGCGCGACCGGCCTAGCGGGTGGCCGGGTCGGCGCTCGTCGTCGGCACCGTATCGGGCGACACGTGGTTCGCGATGATGAAACTGAACGGACGGTTGGGGCGCAGGATATGTCAGATGCAGCGATGAAAGACGATTCGACGGCTGTTGTATACGTCGTCGACGACGATCCGGCCATACGCGCATCGCTCGATACGTTGTTGCGATCGCTGGGCCTGCGCGTCGTGACCTTCGCGAGTACCGCCGAGCTGCGCGCGACGCACAGGGAGAATGTCGCGAGCTGCCTGTTGCTCGATGTGCGGCTGCGCGGGGAGAGCGGGCTGATGTTTCAGCAGGCGTCGGACCGGCCATCGATCCCGATCGTCGTCATAACCGGGTTCGCGGACGTCGAAGTGTGTCGCAAGGCGCTGAAGGGCGGTGCGGTCGATTTTCTCGTGAAGCCGTTCACCGACCACGAGTTGATCGACGCCGTGAACCTCGCACTGTCGCTGGATGCGGCACGGCGAGTCCGCAACGACACGCACGACGAGTTGCGGCAGTCGTTCGAGCTGCTCACGCGCCGCGAGCGCGAAGTGCTTGCGTACGTCGTCAGCGGCGCGCTGAACAAGCAGATCGCGTCGCATCTCGGATTGAGCCTGATCACTATCAAGCAGCATCGCGCATCGGTGATGCGCAAGATGAATGCATCGTCGCTTGCGGATCTCGTGCGCAAGTCCGAGGTGATCGGCGTGCAACTGGCGACATGACGCCGCGCGCGGCGAGCGTCATGCGGCCGGGTCGGTCGTGCGCGGGCGGGCCGGCAGCGCGAACGAGAAGCAGCAGCCGGCGCCCGGTTCGCCGCGTGCCCAGATGCGCCCGTGGTGGGCGTCGACGATCGAGCGTGCGACCGTGAGGCCCATTCCCATGCCGTCGGATTTGCTCGTGAAAAACGGCTCGAAAAGCTGATCGATCGACTGCTGTTCGATACCCGGCCCCGTGTCGCATACGTCGAACACGACTTCGGCGCCGCTCAGCCTGGCCGAGACCGTCAGCGTGCGCGCGTGCGACGGGCCGCTTTCGATCGCCTGGATGCCGTTCATCATCAGGTTCGCGAGCACCTGCTGGACCTGCACGGGATCGGCGAACAGGTGTGCGTCGGCATCGATGTCGCTGTCGACACGAACGTTGCGTGCAGCGGCTTCCGGCCCGATCAGGAACAGGGCAGCGTGCACGGCGTCGGCGGCCGCGAAGTCGACGCACTTCGCCGGCGCCTTGCCGATGAAGCCGCGAATCTTGCGGCAGATCTCCGTCGCGTCGCGTGCCCACCGGGCGGCCTGCGTGATCGCGGCAGCGGCTTCGGCGACGTCGGGCTCGTCGCGCTCGAGCCAGCGCAACGCCGCTTCGGCCGACGAACCGACGGCCGACAGCGGCTGGCTGACCTCATGCAGGATCGAGGCCGACATCTCCGCAAATAGCGACACGCGGGCCGCGCGTGCGGCTTCCGCGCGCAATACCGCGAGCCGGTCGCTGTTCTCCTTCTGTTCGGTCACGTCGAACGCATAGAAATGCAGGCGCCGGTAGCCGTCCTCGTGCTTCGGCAGCGAGCAGCGCCATACGATCGGTACGCGGCGCCCCTTGAACGTCACCAGCGTGCGCTCGCCCTGGCAGGCGATCCGATTTTCGTAGATCGCGCGCAGCACCGCGCTGTTGCTGAGCCGGTCGGCCGGCAACAGGATCTCCGCGTGCTGCAGGAAATGTTCCTTCGACTCCGCGTCGAAGAGTTGCACCACCGCGTCGTTGGCCGCCACGAACGCATGCAGCGCGCGCAACCGGGCGACGGCCTGCGGATGCTCGTCGAAATAGCGGTCGATATCGGAGACCCCGGCCATCTTGAGTTCCTTCACCGCGCGATAAACGCGCGACCAGTCTTCGATCAGGATCGGTATCGGCGCCGACAGGAAGAGCTCGCTTTCCGCGGGATGAGGGTCGGCAGGCGGGGCGATCGTCGGGGCTGCGGACGTGGACATGGGGACGTGGTGCTCGCTGAGGCTCGCGCGCGGCGCGAAACCGGATGACCGGAAGTGAAGCATCGGGACGACGAACGACGTGCGCGTCCGACTTCGATGTACTTGCAACTATAAAGCAGATCGCTGCGTGTTGCTGACCGTGACCGCGGGCGCATGCAGGCCGGCGCGACGGTCAGACTTTGGTATGGGAGGGCATCGACCACGGTCTGATGGATCGCAGAAAACCGTTCCTCTAGACTCGATTCCAACGTGAGTGAAGCGCGCGGCGCGGAGATAGCGAAGAGGCGATGTTCGCGATGCGTCGATGCGACGGGCCGATTGCGCAAGCCGCGCATGCGCGTTCAATGCGAGGGGAACGGTAGAGATGACGCAGCCAACGTGTGCATACGACGATGTATTCGAACGCGCGCTGATGGGCCTGCTGGATCCGTCGAGAACGGCGGGCGCGCCGGGCTCGCATCGGCGGCGCGTGCGCGGCAAGCGCAATGACGGCGCGCGCGAGGCCGCCGCGCCGGCGGCGTCGCGGATCAGGATCGTCGAGATTCTGTCGGATACCGCTGTCAGCGTGCGCTGGAGCGACCCGAGGTACGGGCATTTCGGCGAACAGCTGTGGCATTGCGTGACCGCGAGAACCGCGTCACGCTGCGTGCTGACCGGTGCGCCGATCAAGCCGGGCGATCGCGTGTATCGGCCGAGGGGGCGCGGCCGCACCGTTCCGTGCAACTGGGACAGGATGATCCATGCCGCGGCAGTCGCACCCGCGTCGTCCGCTAGCGCGGACGGCTGGTGACGCGCGAGCGGGTACGGTCGGTATCGACCGCACCATACCTCGGCATGATTGCCGGCACAGGGGGCGGTCGGTACGCTGTCCGAAATCCGGTTGCGTTCCCGGCCCTGCCAGCGAGCGTGGCGTCACGCGAGACACTCTGTGCACGACAAGACGGTTTGCATCATCGACGATGAATTGGCGATGAGACAGTCGCTGGAATCGCTCGTGCGCTCGATGGGCGTGCGCGTGAGGCTGTACGCGTCGGCCGAGGCGTTTCTCGAACACGGCGCGAACGGGACGTCGCACTGCATCGTGTGCGATATCCAGATGGCCGGGATGTCGGGCATCGAGTTGCTCGCCGTGCTGCGCGCAGGGTGTTGCGACGTGCCGATCATCTTCGTGACCGCGCACCCGAGCGCGCGCCGGGCGCTCGAAGCGAGACGGCTCGGCGCATTGTGCGTGCTGGAGAAGCCGTTCGATCCGCGCGAACTCGTGCAGTGGGTGATGCGCGCGCTCGCAGGGGGCTGAATGGGCGGCAGTGCGGCATACGGGCGCGGCAGCGGTGCGTTCGGGCCGCGTCATCGCGACCGGCATGTCCATTACGTGGTTTGTTTCGAACGACGGGAGAACTGATGGAAAACGATAGTCCGAGCCTCGGCGCCAGAACGCAGTTCGTCGACGTCGATGGTCGACGCCTCGCGTATCGCACGTTCGGCAGTGGCACGCCGCTCGTGCTGTGCGTGCGCTTTCGCGGAACCATGGACACGTGGGATCCGCTGTTCCTCGACAGTCTCGCCGAGCAGGGCTTCCAGGTCACGATCTTCGACTACAGCGGCCTCGGGCAGTCGAGCGGTGAGCGAACCTATCATCCCGCGTCGCTCGCCAAGGACGCGATCGACCTGATCGTCGCGCTCAAGCTCGGCAAGGCGGTGATCGGCGGCTGGTCGGTCGGCGGGATGGCCGCGCAGATCGTGCTCGCGAAAGCGCCGCAGCTCGTCACGCACGCGGTGCTGATCGCGACCACACCGCCGGGCCAATTGGTCAAGGCCGGCGAACCGTTGTTCTACACGATGGCGAAGCGCGAAAACGACTTCGAGGATTTCGTCACGCTGTTCTTCGAGCCGGCCTCCGCCGCGAGCCGCACGGCGGCCGAACAAGCGGCCGCGCGCGTCGCGCGGCGCAAGGTCGACCTGAGCCCGGCGGTGCCGGTTGCGTGGGCCGGCGAGCAGGTCGGCGACGGCCCGCGAAACCCGGCCTTCCCGGTCGATGCCGTGCTCGATGCGCTGCGCTCGACGTCGATTCCGGTGCTTCATGTCGGCGGCGATCACGACATCGTGTTCCCGGTGGAGAACTGGTATGCGCTCAACGGCCAGCTTCCGACGCTGCATCTCGTGACGCTGCCGCGCACCGGGCACGGGCCGCAACTCGAGTATCCGGTGTCTTGCGCCAGACACATCGCGGCGTTCGTCGGCGTGCACGCCGGCTGATCGCGCACGCAATGAAGGAATGAAGAAGTCGTTTTTTATTGTTTAGGATGACAAATGGAAGATCTGATTGATTTGGCGATTCGCGCGGCAGGTGGAATGGAGCGCTTCAAGCGCTTTCGCAGCGTATCGGCGCAGTTGCATCACACGGGCGCGATCTGGGCGCTGAAGCAGCGCGACGGCGTGCTCACCGATTCGCGCGTGACGGTGCAGTTGCACGAGCAGCGTGTATCGCATGCCCCGTTCGCTCCGACGACGGACCACTCGGTCTACACGCCTTCGCGCGTCGAGATCCGGCGCGACGACGGGACCGTCGTCGATACGCTCGACGCTCCTCGCGCATCGTTCGACGGCTACGAAATGGAGACGCCGTGGTCCAACGCACAGCTGGCGTACTTCGCCGGCTACACGATGTGGACGTATCTGACGTCGCCGTTCCTGCTGCGCCACGACGGCGTTCGCAGCCGCGAAATCGCGCCGTGGACGGTCGACGGGCTGCCGTGGCGGCGGCTGCGTGTCGAGTTCGCGCCGGAGATCGCGACGCATAGCGCCGTGCAGACGTTCTACTTCGACGCGGACGGGCTGCTGCGCCGGCACGACTACGAGGTCGACATCCAGGGGCGCAACGCGGCTGCGCGGTACATCAGCGACTACGTCGACGTGCAAGGCATCCGGATGCCGACGCGCTTCCGGATTTATCCGCGTACCGACGCGAACGTAGCGCTGCCCGCTCCGTTGATCGTGGGTGTCGATCTGTCGAACTTCCGTTTCGAATAACGAGGCAATCATGACGAATCAAGCGACTTACCGCGCGGCGGTAGTCAAGGCGCCCGGGCGACTGGAACTGGTCGAGCGCCCGATTCCCGCGCCGGCACAGGGGCAGGTGCGCATTCGCGTCGAAGCCTGCGGGGTATGCCATTCCGACAGTGCAACCGTGGAGCGCGAAGCGCCGGATGGCGCGCCGCCGCGCGTACCGGGGCATGAAGTCGTCGGCCGAATCGACGCGCTGGGCGAAGGGGTGTCCGGCTGGCGGCTCGGCGAGCGCGTCGGTGTCGGCTTTCTCGCCGGCGAAGACCGCACGTGCCCGTCGTGCCGGCACGGCGACATCGTGAACTGCGAGAACCCGGTCATCACCGGGATGACGACGGACGGCGGCTACGCGGAAATCATGCTGGCCGAAGCCCGCGGGCTCGTGCGCGTGCCGGACGATCTCGATGCGGCCGAGGCCGCGCCGCTGTTGTGCGCGGGGCTGACGACGTTCAACGCGCTGCGCAATGCCGGCGCGCGGGCCGGCGACGTGGTCGCCATCCATGGCCTCGGCGGGCTCGGCCATCTCGCCGTGCAATTCGCGAACAAGATGGGTTTTCACACCGTCGCGATTGCGCGCGGAGCCGACAAGGCCGTGCTTGCTGCGCAGCTCGGCGCGCATCGCTACATCGATGCGCGCACCGAGGACGTCGCCGCCGCGCTGCGCGCGCTCGGCGGGGCGAAGGTCGTGCTCGGCACGGCGCCGACCGGCTCGGGCATGGCCGACACCGTCGCGGGGCTGTCCGCACGCGGCAAGCTGATCGTCGTTGCCGTGCCGGGCGAGCCGATCGCCGTGAATGCGGTCGACCTCGTGTTCGGTGGCCGCTCCGTCGTCGGCGCGTTGACGGGAACGGTGGCGGACAACGAAGAGACGCTCGCGTTCGCGCGGCTGCAGAACGTGCGGCCGATGATCGAAACGTTCCCGCTCGAGCACGCGCAAGCGGCGTACGACCGCATGATGCGCGCGGACGTCCGGTTCCGCGCGGTACTGACCATGAATTCCGCACCCACGGGAGCTTCCGCATGAACGCGATCGCCCAATCCATCATCGACGCCCACGGCGGGCTTGTGCAGTGGCGCAAGTTTCGGCAGGTGCGCGCGCGCCTCGTACAAGGCGGTGCGCTGTGGGGCCTCAAAGGTCACGCCGGCGTGCTCGACGACACCACGGTCACCGTCGCGACGGATCGCCAATGGGCGTCGCACGCGCCGTTCGGTGCGTCAGCCGCGCGCAGCGAATTCACCGGCGAGCGCATTGCGCTGCTCGATTCGGCCGGCCATGTGCTCGCGGCGCGCGAAGAGCCGCGCCGGTCGTTCGACGGGCATACGCTCGAGACGCCGTGGGACGAGCTTCAACTGGCGTTTTTCGCCGGATGCGCGATGTGGACGTACCTGAACGCGCCGTTCGTGCTTGCATGGGACGGTGTGCGCTGCGAAGAAGACGGCATCTGGAACGAACACGGGCAAGCGTGGCGCCGGATTCGCGTGCACTACCCGGACACGCTCGAAGTGTTCAGCAAGGCGCAGACGATCTACGTCGGGCCGGACGGCCTCGTGCGCCGCCTCGACTACGACGTCGAAATCGCGGGCAACACACCGGGCGCGCATTACGTCAGCGACTATGTGACCGTTTCAGGGATCCGCTTCCCGACGAAGCGGCGCATCTACCCGCGTGCAGCCGACGGGCAGGCCGTGCCGGAACCGCTCGTCGTATCGATCGACCTGCATGACATCGCGCTGAGCTGAGCGTGAACCACGGCGCGCGTCGCGCGCCCATCGAGGGAACCCATCATGACGCAATTTGCATCATCCGCCGCTACGACCCGCTACATCGATGCAGCCGGCGTGCGCTACGCGTATCGCCGCTTCGGCAACGAAAAGGGCGGGCGGCCGCTGCTGTGCCTTCAGCATTTCACCGGCACGCTGGACAACTGGGATCCGGCGATCGTCGACGTGCTGGCGCGCGATCGCGAAATCATCCTGTTCGACAACGCCGGCGTCGGCCGCTCCGGCGGACAGGTTCCGACGTCGATCGCGCACATGGCGCAGCACGTGCTGCACTTCGTCGACGCCCTGTCGATCGACCGGCTGCATATCCTCGGATTTTCGCTCGGCGGCTTTCTCGCGCAGGACATCGCGATCGCGCGACCGGAGCAGGTCGAGCGGATGATCCTGTCCGGCACCGCGCCCGAAGGCGGCGAAGGGGCGGGGATGGATCGGCCCGAACTGCTCGCGATCTACACGGACGGCGAGATGCCGATGAGCGAAAAGCTCAAGCGGCTGTTTTTCCCGGCAACGCCCGCCGGCCAGACGGCCGCCGCCGCATTCGTCGACCGCCTCGCCGCGCGCACCGCCGAGCCGGATTTGCCGGCGGGCCCCGAAGTCGCGTCCGCCCAGCTGCAGGCGATGATCGCGTGGGCGAACTGGAGCGGGGACGTGGCAGGCAAGCTGGGCCGGATCAAGCAGCCGGCCCTCGTGACCAACGGCAACGACGACCGCATGATCCCCACCGCGAACAGCTTCGTGCTCGCGCAGGGGCTGCCGGATGCGACGCTGATCGTCTATCCGAATTCAGGCCACGGCGCGCTGTTCCAGCATGCGAGCGCGTATGTCGCGCACGTCGCGGAATTCCTGCGCGGCGCGTGACCGCGTCGCTCACCCTCTTCAAGGAGCCAATGATGAAAGCCATCGTTTATGCAAAGGCCGGCGTACCGATCGACGATCCGGCGTCGCTGTACGACGCGGAGCTGCCGGTGCCGACACCCGGCGCGCGCGATCTGCTCGTGCGGATCGACGCGATCGCCGTCAACCCGGTCGATTCGAAGCTGCGGCTCGGCGTGCAGCCGAGCGGCCCGCGCGTTCTCGGCTGGGACGCGGCGGGAACGGTCGAGGCGGTCGGCAGCGACGTCGAGCTGTTCGCGCCGGGCGACAAGGTCTGGTATGCGGGCGACATCACGCGGCCCGGCAGCTACGCGGAATATGGTCTCGTCGACGAGCGGATTGCAAGCCGCCGCCCGACGACACTGGGCGCTGCCGACGCTGCGGCCCTGCCGTTGACTGCGATTACCGCGTGGGAACTGCTGTTCGACCGGCTGAAGATCGCCGAGCGCGGCGGCGCCGGGCAGAGCGTGCTGGTGATCGGCGCGGGCGGCGGCGTCGGATCCATTCTCGTGCAACTCGCGCGCCGGTTGACCGCGCTGACGGTGATCGGCACGGCATCGCGGCCGGCCACGCACGCGTGGGTCGCCGAGCTTGGCGCACACCACGTGATCGATCACGGCCAGCCGTTGCAACCGCAACTGAAGTCGCTTGGCATCGACCACGTGGACCACGTGATCAGCCTCACGCATACCGACACGTACTACGCGCAGATCGTCGATGTACTGAAGCCGCAGGGCCAGCTCGCGCTGATCGACGATCCGGACACGCTCGATGCGATGCCGCTCAAGCGCAAGGCCATCTCACTGCATTGGGAATTCATGTTCACGCGCTCGATGTTCCGCACGCCCGACATGGACCGTCAGCACGCGCTGCTCGCCCGCGTGGCGACGCTGATCGACGACGGCGTGCTCAAGAGCACCGTCGGTGAGCACCTCGGCAGGATCGACGCGGCGAACCTGCGGCGCGCGCACGCGCTGCTGGAAGGCGGGCGCGCGAAGGGCAAGATCGTGCTCGAAGGCTTCTGAGCGAGCACCGCTACATGCGACGCAGAAGGTGTATGAACGCGCATCGCATGGCATGTGCGTCGTCGATGCCGATCGCGTCAATGCGGATCTGCTCGCCTTTCTGCAGTCGTGACGCGGAAACGCGCGCGACTCACACACTTCGAGCGGGACAAACGGAACCTGGAGAGCAGCATGGCAGAGGTCAAACGAGTCGAATACCTGTTTCTGGGCGGCGGCAAGGGCGGAAAATCGCTTGCGATGGAGATGGCCCGGCAAGGCAAGCGCGTCGCGGTGATCGAGCGCGGGATGATCGGCGGCTCGTGCATCCCGAGCAAGGCACTGATACACCGTGCACGCGCGATGCATGCGTGGCGGGATGCGGCGCAACAGGAAGACGTGACGGCCGACATGGCGGGCGTTTCCGCGTATGTCGCCTCGGTCGTGAACGGGATGGTCGACGTCAATCGCCGCGCATTCGAGCAGTCGGGTCTCGAACTCGTGATCGGGACGGGGCGGTTCGTCGCGCCGCGAACCATCGCGGTGCGCGGCGCTGACGGGGCCGAAACGATCTACGAGGGCGAGAACGTCTACATCAACACGGGTACGGTCGCGTCGAGCCCGGACGTGCCGGGGCTGCGCGATGCGCAGCCGCTCACGCACGTGGAGGCATTGCGGTTGACGACGCTTCCCGGGCATCTGGTCGTCATCGGCGGCGGTTATATCGGGCTCGAGATGGCGCAAGCGTTTCGGCGGCTCGGCAGCGCGGTCACGCTCGTCAGCGATACGCCGCGCGTTGCGATGCGCGAAGACGAGGACGTCAGCACGGTCATTCAGCGGGCGCTGACCGACGATGGCATTCGCCTCGAACTCGCCGCGCGGCTCGTCGGCGTCGAGGGCAAAAGCGGCGAGCGCGTCACGGTGCGGCTGGCCGACGGCCGTGCCATCGAAGGTACGCACGTGCTCGTGGCGACCGGGCGCACGCCGCAGACGGCCGGCATCGGGCTCGAGCTGGCCGGCGTCGAGACGAACGAGCGCGGGTTCATCAAGGTCGACCATCGGCTCGCGACGACGGCGGAGCGCACGTGGGCGATCGGCGAAGTCGCCGGCACGCCGATGTTCACGCATGCGTCGTTCGACGACTACCGTGTGCTGAAAGCCGGTATCGAAGGCCGGCCGGCGAGCACCGCGGAACGTCTCATCCCTTATGCATTGTTCATCGACCCGGAACTCGGCCGAATCGGCTTGAACGAAGCGGACGCGAATGCCCGAAAGATCGACGTCCGGGTCGCGAAGCTGCCGATGGCTTCCGTGCCGCGGGCGCGCACCGACGGCAACACGCGCGGGTTCATGAAGGCGCTCGTGCATCCGGGCACCGGCGCGATTCTCGGGTTCACGATGGTCGGCACGGGCGCCGGCGATGTGACGACCGCAGTCCAGATGGCGATGCTCGGCGGCCTGCCGTACACGGCGGTGCGCGATGCGATCATCGGTCATCCGATTATTTCGGAAGGGCTGAACCTGCTGTTCGCGACGTTGCATTGACCCTGGAGCGACGGGGGTACGCATTGTGCCCTCGGTTCGTCCGACGAGCGATGATCGAAGCGCCGCCATGTCGCCAGGGCGGCCGACCTACTGCGCGACGCTTTCCGCGTCCGCCGTCTCCCCGAGAAACCCGCCGCTCTGGTGCGCCCACAGCGCCGCATAGATGCCGCCCGCCTGCAGCAATTGCCGGTGCGTGCCTTCCTCGACGATGCGCCCTTCGTCGAGCACGATCAGCCGGTCCATCGCGGCGATCGTCGACAGCCGGTGCGCGATCGCGATCACCGTCTTGCCGCTCATCAGGCTGTCGAGGCTGCGCTGGATCGCGATTTCGACCTCGGAGTCGAGTGCGCTGGTCGCTTCGTCGAGTACGAGGATCGGCGCGTCCTTGAGCATCACGCGCGCGATCGCGACGCGCTGCCGCTGGCCGCCCGACAGCTTCACGCCGCGCTCGCCGACTTCGACGTCGTAGCCGCTGCGTCCGTGCCGATCGCGCAGCCGCTCGATGAACTCGGACGCTTCGGCCCGCACGGCCGCGTCGTGCATCTCCTGCTCGGTCGCGTCGGGCCGGCCGTATAGCAGGTTCTCGCGCATCGTCCGGTGCAGCAGCGACGTATCCTGCGTGACCATGCCGATCGCGCCGCGCAGGCTGTCCTGCGTCACATGCGCGATGTCCTGCCCGTCGATCCGGATCGTGCCGCCGTTCACGTCGTAAAAGCGCAGCAGCAGGTTCACGAGCGTCGACTTGCCGGCGCCCGAGCGGCCGATCAGGCCGATCCGCTCACCCGGCCGAATCGTCAGGTTCAGCCCGTCGAATACCGGGCGATCGTTGTCCTCGTGCGCGAACTGCACGTTGTCGAACACGATCTCGCCGCGCGGTACCGTAAGCGGCTTCGCATCGGGCGCGTCGACCACGCTGCGCACCTTCGTCAGCGTGTTGATGCCGTCCTGGATCGTGCCGACGTTCTCGAACAGTTCGGTCATTTCCCACATGATCCAGTGCGAATAGCTCGACAGGCGCAGCGCCATCGCGATCACGGCCGCGACGACGCCCGCGCTCGCCTCGCCGTGCAGCCACAGATACAGCGCGAGCCCGGCCGAGCCGATCAGCAGCAGCGTCGACAGCAGGTGGTTGACGATCTCGAATGCGCTGACGAGCCGCATCTGCGCATCGCCGGTCGCCTTGAACGCTTCCATCGCGCGCCGCGCATGGTCGGCTTCGCGCCGCGTATGCGAGAACAGCTTCACGGTCGTGATGTTCGAATACGCGTCGGTGATGCGGCCCGTCATCAGCGCGCGCGCGTCGGCCTGCCGGCTGCCGACCGCACCGAGGCGCGGCACGAAATACGCGCACGCCGCGCCGTAGCCGAGCGCCCACAGCGCGAGCGGAATCATCAGCCGCCAGTCGAAGCTCGCGGCGAGCACGAGGATGCCGATCAGGTAGGCGGTGACGCCGATCACGACGTCGACCGACATGAACAGCGCGTCGCGTACCGCGAGCGCGGTCTGCATGATCTTGGTCGTCACGCGGCCTGCGAATTCGTTCGCGTAGAACGACAGGCTCTGGTCGAGCATCAGCCGGTGAAACAGCCAGCGCAGCCGCATCGGGAAGTTGATCGCGAGCACCTGGTGCTTGACCATCGTATGCAGCGCGATCAGCAGCGCGCTGCCGGCGAGGATCGCCGCGAAACCGGCGAGCGTGCCGAAGTGGCGGCCGCCGAAGTCGGCTGGTGTCGACGACGACAGCCAGTCGACGACGTGCCCCATCATCGCGAACAGCGCGGCTTCGTAAGCGGCCAGCGCGGCCGACGTCAGCGCGATCAGCAGGATCCAGCCGCGCGCGCCTTTCGTGCACGCCCAGACGAACGAGAAGAATCCCTTCGGCGGCGTGACGGGATCCTCGAGCGGGAAAGTCGGCAGGCGCCGTTCGAACCACGAATACATCGACTTGTTCTCCTTGTGCGGCCCGACGCAGCGGGCGGGCCGATGATGGCGGGGCCGGATGCGATGCGGTCATCGTGTGCCGGCACGTCCGTCCCGGGGATGGACGTTGCGATCGCATGGCCCGGTTTCAAGTGTCGCATCGATTCGACCGTGCTGCAGGCCGGTTGTAAGCCGCGCCGGCCAGGCGAACGGCGCCGGCCTTGCGCGTCGGGCTCGAAGGAGGGGCCATCACGCCCTTAAAAAAATGCTTGACTATCTATCTATGAGTAGATAAAGTTCGACCCATGGAAACGAAACCGACCGTCCGCGAACAGATTCTCGACCACGCGATCACACTGATGATGCAGCGCGGTTACAACGGCTTCAGCTATCGAGACCTGTGCGACCTGGTGGGCGTGAAGACGTCGAGCATCCACTACTACTTCCCGTCGAAGGACGATCTCGTGCTGGAAGCGGTGGCGGCCTACAGCGACGAAGTCCTCGCGGCCGTGCGGGCGATCGATCCGGCATTGCCGGCCGACGTGAAGCTGAGCTTGTACACGAAGATGTTTGGTCGCACGCTCGGCGACGGCAACCTGATCTGCCTGTGCGGGATGCTCGCGTCCGACATCGAAACGTTGCCGGAGAACGTGCGGCAGGCTGTGCAGGCGTTCTTCACGGCCAACGAGCGCTGGCTCGCGGCATTGTTGGCGCAAGGCGCGAAGGAAGGCACGCTGCAGTTCAGCGGCGAGCCAGAAACCGCGGCGCGCACGCTGTACGCGGCGTTCCAGGGCAGCGTGCTGGCCAGCCGGCTGTTTCACACGCGGGCGCGTCTCGAGGACGTCGAGGCCGTCTGGAAAACGCGGTCCTGACGGACGGCGCAAGCAGTCGGGCGGTTCGCCGCCTTTTATTGGATCACGTTATCTATCATGTAGTAGATAGATGATTGGCGCAGGTGAATCTTCCGCCTGCATTTTTTGGGAATGTTTATCTATCTATGAGTAGATAAATAAGCGCGATGCCGGCGGAGAAGCCGCCGGCACGCGGACCCCCGGTTCGAAGGCTGTTTCATTCATTTATGGAAAAGGAGTCTGTCATGTCGATCGAAAAAGTGCTGTACCGCGCCCATGCAAAAGCCACCGGCGGCCGCGACGGCCGTGCGACGGTGCCCGAAAGCGGTCTCGACCTGAAGCTGACCACGCCGCGCGAACTCGGCGGCGCGGGCGGTGCGGGCGCGAACCCCGAGCAACTGTTCGCCGCCGGCTACAGCGCGTGTTTCATCGGCGCGATGAAGTTCGTCGCGGCGCGCGACAAGATCGCGATCCCCGCGGACGCGTCGATCGAAGGCAGCGTCGGCATCGGCGCGATCCCGAACGGCTTCGGCATCGAAGTCGAACTGAAGATCTCGCTGCCGGGCCTCGATCGCGACGTCGCGCAGACGCTGATCGATCGCGCGCACGTCGTCTGCCCGTACTCGAACGCGACGCGCGGCAACATCGACGTCACGCTCACGCTCGTCTGATCAATCGCAGTGCCAACCATCCATCGCCATTCGAAGATTCGACCAAGGAGTTGCACCATGAAGATCGTCAAGCCGCTGTTGATCGCTGCCGCCGTGGCAGCCGCACTGTCCACCGCACCTGCCGCGTTCGCCGCGGGCGCCGATGCCGTCGGTCCCGATGCGAAGACGAGCGCGTTCCTCGCCGCGCTGAACGGCCAGAAGGGCCCGGGCCTCGAGACGCTGAGCCCCGCGAAGGCGCGCCAGGTGCTGGTCGACGCGCAGAACGGCGTGAAGGTCGATCTGTCCGGCATCGACGTGTCGAACCGCACGATCGAACAGGACGGCGTGTCGGTGCCCGTCACGATCGTGCGCCCGCAAGGCGTGACGGGCACGCCGCCGGTATTCGTGTTCATCCACGGCGGCGGCTGGGTGCTCGGGGATTTCCCGACGCACGAGCGCCTCGTGCGCGATCTCGTCGTGCAGTCGGGCGCCGTCGCGGTGTTCGTGAACTACACGCCGTCGCCGGAAGCGCGTTACCCGGTCGCGATCAACCAGGCGTATGCGGCGACGAAATGGGTGGCCGCGCACGGCGCGGAGATCGGCGTCGACGGCAGCCGCCTCGCGGTGGTCGGCAACAGCGTCGGCGGGAACATGTCGGCCGTCGTCGCGCTGATGGCGAAGGACAAGGGCGGCCCCGCGATCCGCTTCCAGGGGCTGATGTGGCCGGTCACGGACCACAACTTCAACACGGGCTCGTACAACGCGTACCAGCAGGGCCACTTCCTGACGCGGCCGATGATGAAGTGGTTCTGGGACGCCTATACGAAGAATGAAGCGCAACGCAACGAGATCTACGCGTCGCCGCTGCGCGCGAGCGTCGCGCAGTTGAGGGGGCTGCCGCCCGCGCTGATCCAGGTCGCGCAGTTCGACGTGTTGCGTGACGAAGGCGAGGCGTACGGCCGCAAGCTCGACGCGGCCGGCGTGGACGCGACGACCACGCGCTACGACGGCACGATTCACGACTTCGGTTTGCTGAACGCGCTGGCCGACGATGCGCCGACGAAAGCCGCGACGAAGGCGATGGCCAACGAAATCGCGACGCGGCTGAAGTAACGCGATCGGCAGGCGTTCGAAGCTGAGCGACAGGACGGCGGGCAGGTGCCCGCCGTTTTTTGCATGGGGGGTGTCGCCCATACCGGCAGCGCGTCGTGCGAAACGGCTGCATGGCGAGCGCGCCATCGCACGACCGCGCCGCGCCGCCGGCATTGTTGGTACGATCGCGCGTATCGTTCACGCCGGCGTCGCCAGCCGCCGGTTCATCGGCCGCGCAGCCGTACGCTAGCGCGGCCACGTTCGGGAGAAGCGGTTCATGTTGCAGGCGTTCGCGGTCTTGCTGATCTTCCAGTGTCTCGGGGAAGGCGTGTCCTATCTGTTCGGCCTGCCGGTGCCGGGCCCCGTGATCGGCATGCTGCTGCTGTTCGGCTTCGTGATGCTGCGCCCGCAGGCGGCCGATGCGATCGAGCCGACCGCGCTCGAGCTGCTGCGTCACCTGTCGCTGCTGTTCGTGCCGGCCGGCGTCGGCATCATGGTGTCGGCCGACCGCGTGCGCGGCGACGCGGTCGCGGTCGTCGTCGCGCTGGCCGTCAGCACCACGCTCGCGATCGCGGTGACGGCCCTCGTCACGCGCGCGCTGCTGCGGCGCCAGCGCCGCGCGGGCGGCACCGCGGAGGGCGCGCAATGACGGCCTTCCCGAAACTCGGCGCGATCTGGGTTTATCTCGCCGCGAGCCCGCTGCTCGGCCTGACCATCACGCTGGTCGCGTATCTGTTCGCGCAGGCCATGTATGCGCGGGCGCGTTTCAATCCGCTCGCGAATCCGGTGCTGATCGCGGTCGCGATGATCGTCGTGCTGCTGACGCTCACGCATACGCCGTATTCCACGTATTTCGAAGGCGCGCAGTTCGTCCATTTCCTGCTCGGCCCCGCGACCGTCGCGCTCGCGCTGCCGCTGTACCGCCAGTGGTCGAAGCTGCGGCGCGCCGCGCTGCCGCTGCTCGTCGGCCTGCTCGCGGGCTCGCTGACCGCGATCGTGTCGGCGGTCGGCATCGCTGCGCTGTTCGGGGCGTCGCACCAGACGATCGCGTCGCTCGCGCCGAAATCGGCGACGACGCCGATCGCGATGGCCGTCGCCGCCGAGATCGGCGGCATTCCGTCGCTCACCGCCGTGCTCGTGATCTCGACCGGGATCTTCGGCGCGGTGTGCGCGCGCGGCATCCTCAATCTGCTGCAGGTCGACGAGCCGGCCGTGCGCGGTTTCGCGCTCGGCGTCGCGTCGCACGGGATCGGCACCGCGCGCGCGTTCCAGGTCAGCGAGGAAGCCGGCGCGTTCGCCGGGCTCGGGATGGGGCTGAACGGCGTGCTGACGGCATTCGTCGTGCCGATCCTGCTGCCGGTGCTGTCGCGCTGGATCTGAGCGCCGGCGGGCCACGGGCTATCGGTTTCCCCGATGGCGCGCACGACAGGCCGAACGCGCGGCGCATTCGGTACGCATGTATCGTTGGCGTTATCAGAAGAATTCAGGAACGCACACGGACATTTGCGCAGCGATCGGCTAACGTTGCATCGGTGCCGTTGTCGCAGGCCGTCGCGTGCGCGCCGGTGTCCGACCCACACTCAACAATCGACAAGGAGATCGGTCATGAAGCAGTCTCGCGTGGTTTCGGTGGCAGTAGCAGCAGCGGCGTCGTTCGGTCTGTTGTTGACCGCCGCGCCGGCGGCATACGCGCAGGACGCTGCGCCCGCGCCGACGCAGAAGCAGCTCGACAAGGCGCAGAAGAAGGCGGCGCGCAAGGCGGCCCGCGCGCGGCACGCGTCGGACCTGAAGGCGATCGGCACCGGCAGCGGCTACCGGTTGACCGGCGACCAGAGCAACTATCCGCAGAACGCGGTGCAGAAGGCGCCCGCGGCGCCGGCCGCGCCGGCTTCGGGCCAGTAACGGTCGACAGCGTCGCACAGCACGAACGGCGTCGGTCGAACCGGCGCCGTTCGTTCGTGGGCGCGACTCGGGAGGCGCGAGCCCGCCGCGTTACGACGCGAGCTTGCTCGCGAGTTCCGCCACGTGCTTGCCCTGGTAGCGCGCGATGTCGAGTTCGTTCGCGCTCGGCTGGCGGCTGCCGTCCGCGCCGGCGAGCGTCGTCGCGCCGTACGGTGTGCCGCCGGTGATTTCGTTCATGTTGACGAGCCCGCTGCACGCATACGGCACGCCCACGATCACCATCCCGTGATGCAGCAGCGTCGTGTGGAACGACGTGATCGTCGTTTCCTGGCCGCCGTGCTGCGTGCCGGTCGACGCGAACACGCTGCCGATCTTGCCGACGAGCGCGCCTTTCATCCACAGGCCGCCCGTCTGGTCGAGGAACGTGCGCATCTGCCCGGCCATATTGCCGAAGCGGGTCGGCGTGCCGAAGATGATCGCGTCGTAGTCGGCGAGTTCGTCCACCGTGGCGACCGGCGCGGCCTGGTCGACCTTCACGCCGATCGCGCGGGCCTGGTCGGCCGGGATCGTTTCCGGCACGCGCTTGAGCGTGACCTCGACGCCGGGCACCGATTTCGCGCCCTCCACGACGTGCTGCGCCATCGTTTCGACGTGCCCGTAGGACGAGTAGTAAAGAACGAGAACCTTGGCCATGTTGCGAATCTCCGATTAAAAGGGCCCCGCGTTTCGGCGGGGCCCGGTTTCCCGAACGGGCGTCACGCCCATTCGGCCGTCACTTCGACCGGACGCAGGTCGAACACGAGCACTTCGGCATCCTTGCCATCGGCGATCGTCAGCGCGTGTTCGCCGCGGATGCGCGCGCCGTCGCCTTCGCCGAGCGTCACGCCGTTGACCGTCACGCTGCCGCGCGCCACGTGCACGTAAGCAAAGCGGTTCGGATCAAGTTCCAGCGTCGCGCTTTCGTCGCCGTCGAACAGGCCCGCGTAAATCCGCGTGTCCTGCCGGATCTTCAGCGAACCGGCGTCGCCGTTCGGCGACACGACGAGCGCGAGCTTGCCGCGCTTGTCGTCGGCCGCGACATTCGTCTGCTGATAGCGCGGCTCGGCGCCCTTTTCGGCCGGCCCGACCCAGATCTGCAGGAAGTGGACCGGTGTGTCCTGCGAGTGGTTGAACTCGCTGTGGCGCACGCCGGTGCCCGCGCTCATCAGCTGCACGTCGCCCGGCACGATCACCGAGCCGGTGCCCATCGAGTCCTTGTGTTCGAGCGCGCCGTCGAGCACGTACGACAGGATTTCCATGTCGCGGTGCGGGTGCGTGCCGAAGCCGCGGCCCGGGGCGACGCGGTCGTCGTTGATCACGAGCAGATCGGAGAAGCCGACTTGCTTCGGATCGTAGTAATTCGCGAACGAAAACGTATGACGGGAGCTGAGCCAGCCATGCTCCGCACGGCCACGTTGGTTTGCTGCACGGATGTCGATCATGATTTTTTGTCCTTGAAGTCGCCGGACCTCGGAAGTGGGCTCGGCTGTTCGTTGAGATGAATCTTAGGTCAATCGATTTGACAAATAAATCGCTGTAGAGATAATGACTGTCGCTATGGAGTGGACAATATGGAACTCAACGACCTGAGGATCTTCGTCGCGACGGTGGACGCAGGCAGCTTCACGGCGGCGGCCGATCAGCTGATGCTGTCCAAGCAGTTCGTCAGCCGGCGCACGATAGCGCTGGAGGCGTCGCTCGGCGTGCGGCTGCTGCATCGCAATACCCGCAATCTCGCGGTGACCGAATCGGGGCAGGAGTTCTACGCGCGCGCGCAGCGCATCCTCGCGGAGATCGCCGACGCCGAGCAGGCGATGTCGGTACGCAGCACCGAGCTGCACGGTTCGCTGAAGATCAGCGCGCCGCTGTCGTTCGGGATCACGCACGTGTCGCCGCTGATCGCCGAATTCCTGGCCGCGCACCCGGCCGTGCGGCTGAACATCGACCTGACCGACCGGCGCGTCGACCTGATCGGCGAGGGCTTCGACCTCGTGCTGCGGATCGGCTCGCTCGAGGATTCGACGCTGATCGCGCGTCCGCTCGGCGCGTGGCGGATGATCGCGTGCGCGAGCCCCGCCTACCTGAAGCGGCAGGGCACACCGCAGACGCCGGCCGATCTGGCGGGCCACACATGCGTGCTGTACGGGCGCGAGCGGCGGGTCGGCTGGGAATTCCGCGTCGACGGCGCGGCGCGCACATTCGACGTGCAGGGTCCGCTCGTCGCGAACAACGGCGAAGTGGTGCGCGACGCGGCGATCGCCGGGCTCGGCATCGCGCTGCTGCCGGATTTCATCGTCGGCGGGGCGCTCGACAGTGGTGCGCTGGTGCCGGTGCTCGACGCGTATGCGCCGTCGCCGATCACCCTCAATGCGGTGTTTCCGCAGCACCGGGAAGGGTTCGTCACGCTGCGTACGTTCATCGGGTTTCTCGCGGAACGGCTCGGGGAGCCGGCGCCGACGGGGGCGAGCGGGGCGGGCCGGGTACGGTAGCCGGCCGCCTTGCGGTGAATGGGGCGATTAATCTCCGCATGATTTGCGGAGATTGTTGAGTCGTGCGGCGAATGGGTGGATAATCTCCGCATGATGAGCGGAGATTACACCTTTATCTGGGAATCGGCCGACTGGCCGGCATGGCGCTTCGACCTTCCGGCCCTCGCCGCGCCGCTCGCCGACGTCAGCCGTGCGCAAGGCATGCTGGTCGGCCGACTGGCGGACGTCGGCCTGACGTTGCGCGACGAGGCGAGCCTGGCCGCGCTGACGGAGGACGTCGTCAAGACCAGCGCGATCGAGGGCGAGAACCTGAATGTCGCATCGGTGCGGTCGTCGATTGCGCGCCGGCTCGGCGTCGACATCGGCGCGCTCGCGCCGGTCGATCGCCACGTCGAAGGCGTCGTCGACATGGTGCTGGATGCGACGACTCATTCGGCCGCACCGGTCACCGAAGCGCGGCTGTTCGGGTGGCATGCCGCGCTGTTTCCGACCGGCTATTCCGGGCTGTCGCGGATCACGGTCGGCGGCTGGCGCTCGGATGCGAGCGGGCCGATGCAGGTGGTCTCCGGGCCGATCGGTCGGCAGCGCGTGCATTTCGAGGCGCCGCCGGCCGCACGCCTGCCGCACGAGATCGGGCGCTTTCTCGCGTGGCTCAATGCGCCGCCGGCCGAGCCGTTGCTGATCCGGGCCGGCCTGGCCCACCTGTGGTTCGTCACGCTCCACCCGTTCGACGACGGCAACGGTCGTATCGCGCGCGCGCTCGGGGATCTGGTTCTGGCGCGCGCCGATCGAAGCCCGCAGCGTTTCTACAGCCTGTCCGCGCAGATCCAGCGCGAGCGCAACGCGTATTACGACGTGCTGGAGCGCACGCAGCGCGGCTCGCTCGACGTCACGGAGTGGCTCGCGTGGTTTCTGAACACGCTGGGCCGGGCCATCGATCACGCGCACACGACGCTCGATGCGGTGCTGATCAAGGCGCGCTTCTGGCAGCGATGCGCGGGCGTCGCGATGAACGAACGCCAGGTCAAGGTCATGAATCGCCTGCTCGACGGCTTCGAAGGCAAGCTGACGACCACCAAGTGGGCCGCCATCGCGAAATGCTCGCAAGACACGGCGCTGCGCGATATCACGGAGCTCGTCGAGCAGCGCATGCTGCGTCGCTCGGCGTCCGGCGGCCGGAGCACGAGTTACGAACTGGTGCCGTTCGACGGTTGACGTTGCCGGGCGGCATCGCGACGACGAACGCGGCGATCGTGATGCGCCGCGGCACCGATCTGTGGATCGGGCTGCTGGTGTTCGACGCGAAGAAAAACGTCCGGATGCATTACTACTCGAACGTGCCGGCGTGGAAGAAAACCGTGCCGAAGACGATCACCGCGTGGCACGACAATCTCGACAAGACGCTGCCGATCGACGTGATGCAGTAAGCCGGCGCTGCCCGCTATTTCTTGCTTCGGCGCGCCGCACGCGCCGCCGCCGCCGCGGATTCTCGTATGCGCAGCTCGGGCTGGACCGCATGGCCGGGCCCCGTCGCGCCGTTCTCGAGCGCGTCGAGCAATGCACGCGCGGCCTGGCGCCCGATCGCGTCGGTATCCACCCACATCGTCGTCAGCGGCGGCTGGATCTCGCGCGCGAGCGCGACGTCGTCGAATCCGGTGATCGACAACTGCCCGGGCACGTCGATGCCGAGCGCCTGCGCCTCGAGCAACGCGCCGAGCGCGAGCGCGTCGTTGCCGCAGATCACAGCCGTCGGCCGCGTCGCCGCCTCGCTGCCGGCAATGGCGCGCAGGCTCGCCCGCCCGAACGCGATCGTTGCCGCGCCTTCGTGCTGATGCATGGGGCGCACCGCGAGCCCGTGCGCGGCCAGCGTGTCGTGAATGCCGCGCAGGCGGGCCTGCACGCGGTCGTTGTCCGTCGACGGCTGCATGATGATCGCGAAATCGCGATGGCCGAGGTCGAGCAGATGCGTGGTGAGCCGCGCGAATGCCGCGCGGTTGTCGAAGCCGATGCAGCAGTGCGGGCTGTCGTCGCGGTACGCGTACGTGACGACGTACGGCACGCGATGCATCGCAAGGAGTTCGAACAGTTCCGGCGGATATGCTTCGCCAACCAGCGACACGGCTTCCACGCCGCGCGACAGCATCGCGCGCACCTGCTCGAGCGCCTGCGCGGGGTCGTAGTTCGAGCAGCCGAGGAACAGCGTGATGCCGTGCTCGGCCATGACCGTCTGCATGCCGGCAACCTGCGACGCGAACACCTGGTCGTCGAGGGTCGGGATGATCGCGCCCGTGATGTGGGTGCGCGTGGACGCCAGCGCGCGGCCGGCGGCGTTCGGGATCCAGTTGAGTGCGAGCGCCGCGTCGCGCACGCGCTGTTGCACGTCGGCCGACACCTTGCCCGGATCGTTGTACACGCGCGAGACGGTCGCGGTCGACACGCCGGCCAGTTTCGCGACGTCGCCGAGCACCGAGCGGCCGCTGCCGCGGCGTGCGCGGGGCGTGCTCATCGGCCGTCTCCGGGCAGGGCGGCCGTGCCGCTGCCGTGTGCCGTCAAAAGCGTCATTGTTTACCCTCGATTCGTGATGCTGCCGCTTGCATTCCCGACCAACCCTGCGAGAATGTAAGCGCTATCGTACTGCTGCTTCCCTATTATGTCAGACACTTGTTCGATCCGTATGGCGAAATTTTCCGAGACGATGACCATCCCGGTCATTTTGTCGACCGCAAATGTAAGCGATTACATTCAGCAATGAGCGGCCGACGGACACCACGTATCGCCGTCGTCGGCAGCGTCAACATCGATCTCGTCACGCGCGCGCCGCGCCTGCCGGTGCCGGGCGAGACGCTGCTCGGCACGACGTTCGAGACCGTTCACGGCGGCAAGGGCGCGAACCAGGCGGTGGCGGCCGCGCGCTTGGGCGGATCGGTCGCGATGATCGGCTGCGTCGGCGACGACGCGTTCGGTGCGCGCCTGCACGGGGCGCTGGCGGCGGAGCGCATCGACGTGACGCACTTGCACCGGATCGCCGACACGGCGACCGGCGTGGCGACGATCACCGTCGACGACGGCGGCGCGAACAGCATCGTCGTCGTGCCCGGCGCGAATGCGTGCGTCGATGCCGACCGGATCGACGCGGCGTGCGACGCGATCGCCGCCGCCGCGTTGCTCGTGTGCCAGCTCGAAGTGCCGGTCGCCAGCGTGGCGCGCGCGATTGCGTGCGCAAGCGCGCGCCACACGCCGGTGCTGCTCAATCCGGCGCCCGCGCAGCCGCTCTTCGATGCGTTGCTGGCGCGGGTCGACTATCTCGTCGTCAACGAAACCGAGGCCGAGTCGCTGACCGGCATCGCCGTCGGCGACGACGCGTCGGCCGTGCGCGCCGCCGATGCGCTGCGCGCGAAGGGCGTCGGCAACGTGTTGGTCACGCTCGGCGCGCGCGGTGTCTGCTGGCGCGGCAGCGCAGGGAGCGGCCGCCATCGTGCGCTCGCGGTGGCGGCCGTCGACACGACCGCGGCCGGCGACACGTTCGTCGGCGGGTTCGCGGTCGCGCGGGCCGGCGGCGCATCGATGGACGACGCGATCGGCTTCGGCCAGCGTGCGGCCGCGATCAGCGTCACGCGCCGCGGCGCGCAGACATCGATTCCGACGCGCGACGAAGTCGACCGTCTGGAGACCTGAATTCCGCATGCGACGGAACGGCCGAACCCGGCCCCTACCAGTGACATGGAGACACTCGACATGAACGACAACCAAGCTGTTCCGCACGCGCCGCAACGGATTCGGCGCGGTCAACGCATCGCGCTCGCGCTGTTGATGGCGAGCGGGATCGTCAACTATCTCGATCGCGGCACGCTGGCCGTCGCGAGTTCCGCGATCCGCGGCGATCTCGGCCTGTCGCTCGCGCAGATGGGGCTGCTGCTGTCGGCCTTCTCGTGGAGCTATGCGCTGTGCCAGTTTCCGGTCGGCGGGCTGGTCGACCGCATCGGCCCGCGCCGGCTGCTCGGCATCGGGCTGATCGTCTGGTCGTTCGCGCAGGCGGCGGGCGGCATCGTATCCACCTTCGGCTGGTTCATCGTCGCGCGCATCGTGCTCGGCATCGGCGAGGCGCCGCAATTCCCGTCGGCCGCGCGCGTGGTGAGCAACTGGTTTCCGCTGCGTGCGCGCGGCACGCCGACGGGCATTTTCAATGCCGCGTCGCCGCTCGGTACCGCGCTTGCGCCGTTGCTGCTGTCGGTGCTCGTTGCATCGTTTCACTGGCGCTGGGCGTTCATCGTGACCGGCGCGCTCGGTCTCGTCGTCGCCGTCGTGTGGTTCGCGCTGTATCGCGATCCGGTGCGCGCGCAACTGTCCGCCGCCGAACGCGGTTATCTCGATGCCGATGCACAGAGCGCGGTCGCCGCGCCGAAACTGACCTTCGTCGAATGGCGCAGCCTGTTCTCGCACGGCACGACGTGGGGGATGTTGATCGGTTTCTTCGGCTCCGTATACCTGAACTGGGTCTACCTGACCTGGCTGCCGGGCTACCTGACGATGGAGCGGCACATGAGCCTGATCCGTACGGGGTTTGCCGCGTCGGTGCCGTTCCTGTGCGGGTTCGTCGGTTCGCTGGTCGCCGGCTGGCTGTCGGATCTCGTCACGCGCCGCAGCCGGTCGCCGGTCGTGAGCCGGCGCAACGCGGTGGTGGCCGCGATGCTCGGGATGGTCGCGTTCACGATTCCGGCCGCGCTCGTGCAGAGCAATACGGTTGCGCTCGCATGCATTTCGGTGGTGATCTTTCTCGCCAACGCGGCGTCGGCGTGTTCGTGGGCGCTCGCGACGGCGGCCGCGCCGCCGAGCCGCATCGCGTCGCTCGGCGCGATCCAGAATTTCGGCGGCTTCATCGGCGGCGCGCTGGCCCCGATCCTGACCGGCATCATCGCGCAGAAGTGGTCGTTCGTGCCCGCGCTGCTCACCGCGGCGGCGATCGCGTTCGCCGGCGCGATGGCGTACCTGCTGCTGGTGCGCAAGCCGATTCCCGAACAGGCCGCGAACGCCGCGCCCGGACCATTGCCGGCTTGAGCTTGCAGCCGGCATCCGCATTCATTGAAGCAAGGAGAAACAGATGCACTACCCGCAGCAATCGAACGTGACGATCGAGGGGATCGTGCCGGTGATGCTGACGCCGTTCGACGACGCCGGCGCGATCGACTACGCCGGGCTCGAGCGGCTCATCGAATGGTATCTGGCGCACGGCTCGGATGCGTTGTTCGCGGTCGCGCAATCGAGCGAGATGCAGTTCCTGAGCCTGGCCGAACGCGCGGCGCTCGCGCGTTTCGTGGTCGATCGCGTGGCCGGGCGCGTGCCGGTCGTCGCGTCGGGCCACATCAGCGACGACCTCGACGCGCAGGTCGCCGAACTGTGCGCGGCGGCCGAATCGGGCGCGCAGGGTGTCGTGCTCGTGACCAACCGGCTCGATCCGCAACGCAAGGGCAGCGCCGCGTTGCTCGACCATCTGCGCCGGCTGCTCGCGCGGCTGCCGTCGGATCTTCCGCTCGGCCTGTACGAATGTCCGGCGCCTTATCGGCGGCTTCTGTCGGATGACGAGTTGCGCGCGTGCATCGATACGGGCCGATTCGTGATGCTCAAGGACGTGAGCTGCGATCTCGCGACGGTGAAGCGGCGCGTCGCGCTGGCCGCGGGGTCGCCGCTGAAAATCCTGAACGCGAACGCCGCGATCGCGTGGGACGCGATGAAGGCCGGGTCGGCCGGTTTCAACGGCGTGTTCACGAACTTCCATCCCGATCTCTACCAGTGGCTGCGCACGCAAGGCGAATCGAATCCGGCGCTGGCCGACGAACTCTCGACGTTCCTGGTCGTCTCGGCGGTATCGGAGGCGCTGGGCTACCCGGCGCTCGCGAAGCTCTATCACCAGCGGATCGGCACGTTCGGGTCGATCAAATGCCGTGCGATCGACTACGACGTGCGCGAACGCTTCTGGGCGCTCGACGCGGTACTCGACAAGATCGTGGCCGGCACCGAACATTTCCGCCGGCGGATCGCGGCGTCATAACGCAGGACGCGCGCCGCCAGCAGCGCGGCGCGTGATCGCATCGCATGCCGCGCCGTGCATGCGGCACATCCGCTGCGTGCCCGAACGACCCGTCTTGCGCGAGGCGTCGCAGTCGCGGCGCCATCATCGCGATTCCCTTCCCGTCGCTGGCGGCAATGCCTGCCGCTTCGCGATGCGGCTGCCATTCGCAGTCATTCACGACGTCACGAACTGCCGGGTCAGTTGCGCGGCATAGTCGGACAGATTCGACTGCTGCTGCGCGACACGCTTCAGATCGTCGGCCAGTGCGGTCGTCTGCACGTCGATTATCCCGTTCTCGGGATTGAACAGGCCAAGCAGCAAGCGAATGTATCGCTCGGCGAGAGGTGTTCTTCCTTGCCGGTATCAGTTGGCAAGGCTGGGGACTGGAGCGAATCGTCCGCCATCCGCACTGGCCGGCCGTCACCGGATGGGCCGCTCTCCCGCGATTGTCCACTATTTCGAGACAGCGAATCGTGTTTCGACGGATTGATGAATTTTCGTGGGACAGTAGACTGCACCCGTGCTTCGCCAGAACCGATCCGGCGCGCCGTCAGTCGCGGCGTCACCGGATGGATTCTTCGGCGGCGGGCCACCTGGCTTGCCGCGCGACTGCGCGAAGAGTGGTCCGTTGCCGGCATCGCGCGCCGATTCGACGCGCAGCGGCAGCGGATGCATCAAACCGTCAATTCAAGGGTGATTGCCATGCGTTACGTTTCACTGGAGTCGAAGAAGGACGAGCTGCTGCTGGCGGCTCGCGTGCTGATGATGATCCTGTTCGTGCTGTTCGGCTGGCAGAAGCTGAACGGCTTTTCGGGCACGGTCGCGTACATGGCGTCGACGGGGAATCCGGCGCCCGAACTCGCGGCCGCGATCGCGGTGGCGGTCGAACTGGTGGGCGGCGTGCTGATCGCGATCGGCTTCTATACGCGTCCGCTCGCGCTGGCATTCGCCGCCTATACGCTCGCGACCGCGCTGATCGGCCATCGCTACTGGGCGCTGCAGGGGATGGAGCAGTACATGGCGATGATCAACTTCTACAAGAACGTGAGCATCATCGGCGGGTTGCTGTTGCTCGCGTTGAGCGGGCCGGGCCGGTATTCGGTCGACCGGAAGTAAGGCAGGACGAAGTTTCCGTTCGGTATCACAAGCCCGGTACGTGCAAGCGTGCCGGGCTTCGTTTTTGCGGGCGACGCAGGGGCGGCGCGCGTGCCGACGACGGAACCGGAGTCGTGCCCAGGCACCGCGGGCAGCGCATGCGCTCGCGGCCAGAATCCGCATCGCGGATCACGCAGCCGTTGGCCGGCGGGAAATGGATGAAGAAAGAGGCGAAGAAGCGGGCGATCGTGTTCCGACCGGATGCGAGCCGTTCATACTGTCCAATAGGCCCGATAATCCATTCGTTTCCGTGATCGAGCGCCACCCATGCCAAACCAGATTTCACCGATCGACCGTCCCACCGTCCTCGTCATCGGCGCGTCCGGCCTGCTCGGCCGCGCGGTTGCCGCGTCCTTGTTCCGCGAACCGTCGCTGACGCTGCTCGCGACCATCCGGCACCCGCAAGGCGCCGGCGCAAAACTGCTCGCATTGCCGCCGGAAAACATCGCCGAACTCGACGTCCTCGACGAGCCGGCTCTCGAGCGCCTGTTCGAAACGTGCCGGCCCGCTGCCGTCGTCATTTGCGCCGCCGAACGCCGCCCCGACGTCTGCGAACGCGACCCGGCCGCGGCCCGTGCCATCAACGTCGCGGCGCCGGCCCGCATCGGCGCGCTCGCCGCGCGATTCGGCGCATGGACGCTCGGCATCTCGACCGACTACGTGTTCGACGGCAACGCCGCCCCGTACGGCGAGGACGCCACTCCCAACCCGCTGAACATCTACGGTCGCACCAAACTGGAAGGCGAGGCCGCGCTCCTCGCGGCCTCGCCGCTGTCGTGCGTGCTGCGCCTGCCGTTGCTCTTCGGCCCGATCGCCGACTGGAGCGAATCGGCCGTCACGAGCCTCGTGCCGGCCGTCGTCGCGTCCGCGCGACCGGGCGCGCACGCGGTCGGCATGGACGCATGGGCGATCCGTTATCCGACCTGGACGCCCGACGTCGCGCAGGTCATCCGCGACCTGACGCTGCGCCATCTCGCGGGGAAATCCGTCACGGGCATCCGCCATTGGTCGAGCGAGGAGCCGATGACGAAGTACGACATCGCGCGGCGAATCGCGGCCGCGCTTGGCATCGACGCGTCGCTCGCGCCGATCACGCAGCCGACCGACGCAACGCCGCGCCCGTACGACTGCCATCTCGATGCGGCGCGCGTGCGCGCGCTCGGAATCGATTACGCGACGCCGTTCGATACGGCGTTGCGGACCGTGCTGCGCGACGCGCCGCAGGCGCGGTAGGATCGGCGTCCTTCGCGGCTCGCGGTACCAATCCGCCGCGAAGCGTACAGCCGCGCTTCCCGGGCGTCAGTCGGGCGACTTGCCGCCCGATATTCATCGCACGAACGCAGCACCCGCGCCGCTGGCGATGGCGGATTGCCCGACCCCGATGCAGATGCCGTATTGCGCGTCGCCAACGCATCCGGCAACGCGCAGGCACGTACGAGCCCGAATCCTCAGACGTGTTTCACGTCTGAGCGCACTCGCGATCGAATTCAGGATTTGTCTAGTCATCCTTGAGATTCGCTCGCTCGAATTGCACCAAACATGTGCCGGAATTCCCCGCGACGATGCACGCCAGAGCCCTGAAATTAGGGGATTTCCCGCGTTTCCCGCGTTTTTATTGATCACTGCTTGTCTCGCTGTTTTTCTTCTTGCATGCTTGTATAGACAAATTCCTGAGGCGGCTCGCTGCACCGAAGGGATGGCGAACTTCAACGCAAGGAGAATCTCGTGAACGGCAAGCGCATCAAGTGGGCAATCAGGACGATCGGCGTCATCGCGGCTGCGGCGGCCACGCTCGCGGCACCGGTGCAGGCGAAGGAATGGAAGACGGTGACGGTCGCGCTCGAAGGCGGCTACGCACCGTGGAACCTCACGCTGCCGGGCGGCAAGCTGGGCGGTTTCGAACCGGAACTGCTCGCCAACGTGTGCGAGCGGATCAAGGTGCAGTGCAACATGGTCGCGCAGGACTGGGACGGGATGATTCCGGGCCTGCAGGCCGGCAAGTTCGATGTCCTGATGGATGCGATTTCCATCACGCCGGAGCGCGAAAAGATCCTGCTGTTCTCGCGTCCGTACGCGGCGACGCCGGCGACGTTCGCCGTCACCGATACGAAGATCCTGCCGAAGGCCGCGCCCGGCGCGCCGATCGTCAAGCTGACGGGCGACGCCAACGCGGACAAGCCTACCGTCGACACGCTGCGCAAGCAGTTGAAGGGCAAGACGATCGGTATCCAGTCGGGCACCGTCTACACGAAATTCATCAACGACAGCTTCAAGGACATTGCGTCGATTCGCGTGTACAAGACGTCGCCCGAACGCGATCTCGATCTGGTCGCCGGGCGCATCGACGCCTCGTTCGACGACGTCACGTACTACGCGGCGAACAACGCGAAGAAGGACAACGCATCGATCGTGCTCGCGGGGCCGAAGCTCGGCGGGCCGATCTGGGGGCCGGGCGAAGGGCTCGCGTTCCGCAAGCAGGATGCCGACCTGAAGACGAAGTTCGATACGGCGATCGGCGCGGCGCTCGCGGACGGCACCGTGAAGAAACTCGCCGACAAGTGGTTCAAGACCGACGTCACCCCGTAAGCGCGTGTACGGCCGCCGTCGCGTAAGTTCGTCGAACGGCGCGCGGCGGCACGCATCCAGCGGATTCACTCAACACATGCCGGGAGGCACGCATGGCGATTCTTGAAATGCTCGGCTTCGGCACCGAAGGCTGGGGCGGTGTGCTGCTGCTCGCCGCACTGATGACGGTCGCGCTGACGCTCGCCGCGCTGGCGGTCGGCGCCGTGATCGGCGCGGCGATCGCGGCGGCGAAGCTGTCGCGCTACCGCACCGCCCGCCTGCTCGGCGATCTGTATACGACGGTATTTCGCGGCGTGCCCGAATTGCTCGTCATCTATCTGTTCTACTTCGGCGGCTCGACGCTCGTGACGGCCGTCGGCCAGTGGTTCGGCGCGGAAGGCTTCATCGGCGTGCCGCCGTTCGTGATCGGCGCGCTCGCGGTCGGGATGATCTCGGGCGCCTATCAGGCCGAGGTCTATCGCGCGGCGGTGCTCGCGGTGTCGAAAGGCGAGCTCGAAGCGGCGCGTTCGATCGGCATGCCGCGTAGCATGGTGCTGCGGCGCATCCTGGTTCCGCAGGTGCTTCGCTTCGCGCTGCCCGGTATCGGCAACGTGTGGCAACTGAGCCTGAAGGATTCCGCACTGATCTCGGTCACCGGGCTTGCCGAGTTGCTCCGCACGAGCCAGATCGCCGCCAATTCGACTCACCAGTACTTCGTGTTCTTCGTCGCGGGCGGTGCGCTGTATCTGCTGATGACGGGCTTGTCGAACCGCGTGTTCAACCGGGCCGAGGCGATCGTCGGCCGGTCGTTCCGCCGCAATTTCGCGCGCAACTGACGGAGAACGGGCATGTCCATCGATTTCGCTTTTCTCGTCGACACGCTGCGCCAGTTGCTGGCGGCCGTGCCGACCACGCTCGGCATGTTCTTCGCATCGCTCGTGCTCGGCGGCCTGCTGTCGCTCGTGATCGTCACGATGCGCGTGTCGCCGCGCTGGCTGCCGAACCGCTTCGCGCGGGCCTATATCCTCGTGTTTCGCGGCTCGCCGCTGCTGATCCAGATGTTCCTCGTGTATTACGGGCTCGGCCAGTTCGGCGTGATTCGCGAGAGCTTCATGTGGCCGCTGCTGCGCGAGCCGTACGTCTGCGCGGTGCTGTCGCTCGCGCTGTGCACGGCAGGCTACACGGCCGAAATCCTGCGCGGCGGGTTGATGGCCGTACCGGTCGGGCAGATCGAGGCCGGCTATTCGATCGGCCTGTCGGGTTTCGCGCTGCTGCGGCGCGTGATCGGCCCGATCGCGCTGCGCCAGTGTCTGCCCGCGTATTCGACCGAAGCCGTGCTGCTCGTCAAGTCGACCGCGCTGGCGAGCCTCGTCACCGTGTGGGAAGTGACGGGCGTCGCGCAGCAGATCATTCAGCAGACCTACCGGACGACCGAGGTGTTCGTCTGCGCGGCCGTGATCTATCTGGGCCTGAACTTCATCGTCGTGCGCTTGCTCGGCGCGCTCGAATGGCGGCTCTCGGGGCACCTGCGTGCGCCGAAGCCGTCCGGTGCGCCAGCCGCGGCGACCCGCAATGCCCGGCGCGTCGCGTCCTGAGCGCGCCCATTCTTTCCAGGAGAATCCGATGAACACCGCCGCCCCCGTCGCGCTGTCGGTCAGAAACATCCACAAGTCGTTCGGCGATCACCATGTGCTGAAGGGCATTTCGCTCGACGCGCACGAGGGTGACGTCATCTCGATCCTCGGTGCGAGCGGGTCGGGCAAGAGCACGTTCCTGCGTTGCCTGAACCTGCTCGAGACACCCGACGACGGCTCCGTCGCGCTCGCGGGCGAGGAGCTGGCGATGAAGCGTGCGCGCGACGGCAAGCTGCATCCGAGCGACCGGCGCCAGGTCGACCGGATCCGCTCGCAGCTCGGGATGGTGTTCCAGAACTTCAACCTGTGGTCGCACATGACGGTGCTCGACAACCTCGTCGAGGGACCGCTGCGCGTGCAGAAGCGCAGTCGCGCGGAAGCGGTGGAGGAGGCCGAGGCGCTGCTCGCGCGCGTCGGCCTCGCGGACAAGCGCGGCTACTATCCCGCGCATCTGTCCGGCGGCCAGCAGCAGCGTGTCGCGATTGCCCGCGCGCTGGCGATGCATCCGAAGGTGATGCTGTTCGACGAACCGACGTCGGCGCTCGACCCGGAACTGGTGGGCGAGGTGCTGCGCGTGATGCGCTCGCTGGCGGAGGAGGGGCGCACGATGCTGGTCGTCACGCATGAAATGGGCTTTGCGCGCCACGTGTCGAATCGCGTGATGTTCCTGCATCAGGGCGAGGTCGACGCGGACGGGACGCCCGACGAAGTCTTCGGCGGCCAGACCTCCGAGCGCTTCCGGCAATTCGTGTCGAGCCACCACGACCGCACGACGAACTGAGGCTGCCATGACCGTATTCCGTGCGGCGCAGCCGCTCGACTGGCGACAGGTCGCGGCCGTGGCGGCCGGCGAGCCGCTGGCGTTGGCCGACGAGACGCGCGCGCGTGTCGCGGCCGCCCGCGAACTCGTCGACGAGATCGTCGCGCGCGGGATTCGCGCGTACGGCGTCAATACCGGCGTCGGCGCGCTGTGCGACGTGATCGTGTCGCCCGCGCAGCAGAGCATGCTGTCGCACAACATCCTGATGAGTCACGCGGTGGGCGTCGGCATGCCGCTCGGCGCGGCCGAAACGCGCGCGATCATCGCGGCCGCGATCAACAACTATGCGCACGGGCATTCGGGCGTGCGTGCCGACGTCGTCGACCAGCTCGTCGCGCTGCTCGAGCACGATTGCCTGCCCGAAGTGCCGGCGCACGGCTCGGTTGGGTACCTGACCCACATGGCGCACGTCGCGCTCGTCTGCGTCGGGCACGGCCATGCGCGCCATCGCGGCGAACGCCTGCGCGGCGCCGACGCGCTGCGGCGCATCGGCCGCGAACCGCTCGTGCTCGGCGCGAAGGAAGGGCTGAGCCTCGTCAACGGCACGCCGTGCGTCACGGGGCTGGCGGCGCTCGCGCTGGCTCGCGCCGAACGGTTGCTCGACTGGGCCGACTGGATCGCGGCGACGAGTTTCGAGAACCTCGGCGGGCAACTCGCCGCCTTCGATCCGGCTTCGCTCGCGCTGCGGATTTCGCCCGGTATCGGCCAGGTCGGCGCCCGCCTGCGTGCGCTGCTGGCGGACAGCGGCATGCTTGCCGCGGCGAGCGGCCGGCATACGCAGGATCCGCTCAGCCTGCGCACGATTCCGCACGTGCATGGCGCGGCGCGCGACGTGTTCGACGTCACGGCCGAGGTGGTCGATCGCGAACTCGCGTCCGTCACCGACAATCCGATCGTGGCCGGCACGCGCGAGGCGCCGGCCGTACATTCGCAGGCGCATGCGGTCGGCGCGGGCATCGCGCTCGCGATGGACAGCCTCGCGGCGGCGATGGCGCAGGTCGCGGCGATCGCCGAGCGGCGTCTCGACCGGCTCGTGAATCCGCTCGTCAGCGGGCTGCCGGCGTTTCTTGCCGCGCCGGGCGGCAGTTGTTCGGGGTTCATGATCGCGCAGTACACGGCGGTCGCGCTGGTCGCGCAGAACCAGCGGCTTGCCGCGCCGGCGAGCCTCGACGGCGGCATCACGTCGGGGCTGCAGGAAGATCACCTGTGTCATGCGACGCCGGCCGCGCTGAAGGCGCTCGACATCATCGAGAATACGACGCGCGTGCTCGCGATCGAACTGCTTGCGGCCGCGCAGGCGTACGATCTGCAGCCGGGCGAAACGGCGCGGGCCGCATCGACCGACGCGCTGTGGCGGCATGTGCGCGAACGCGTGCCGGCGTATCGCGACGACCGCCCGCTCGCGGACGATATCGCGATCGCGGCCGGCATCGTCGCGGGTGTGCCGCCTTCGTTGCAGTGACGACGGCCAACGACGGGCCGATCACCCCACATTCATTCGGGCGAGGGCGCATGAGCGAAACGGAACGCAGACTTTCCGCACGGCAGGCGTCGGCATCGGCCGACACCGTGCCGGCGCGGGCATTGCCGGCCTATCAGCAGATCAAGCGCTACGTCGTGGAGCGGATCGCGAAGGGCGACTGGAAGCCCGGCGGCGCGATCCCGACCGAGGCCGAACTGGTCAAGGAATTCGGCGTGGCGCGGATGACGGTGTCGCGCGCGCTGCGCGAACTGACGGCCGAGCGCGTGCTGACGCGCATCCAGGGGGCCGGCACGTTCGTCGAGCGCCGGCATTACGAGTCGACGGTGCTGGAAATCCGCAACATCGCGGACGAAATTGCCGAGCGCGGCCATCGGCACAGTGCGCGCGTGCTGCTGATCGAGCGCAGCGTCGATCCGGACGCGATCGAGGCGCTCGGGCTGCGCGCCGGGCCCGTGTTTCATTCGCGTATCGTGCATTACGAGGAGGACGAACCGATCCAGTTCGAGGATCGCTACGTCAATCCGGCCTTGTTTCCCGCGTATCTGGAGCAGGACTTCACGCTCGAGACGCCGAATCACTACATGGTGCGACTGGCGCCGATCCAGCGCGCGGAGTTCCAGATCTACGCGGAGAAGCCCAATGCGCAGGTGCGGCGGCATCTCGTGATGGAAATCGGTGAACCGTGTCTGCTGCTGCGACGCCGCACGTGGGTCGGCGAGCAGGTCGCCACGTCCGTGAGGCTGTGGCATCCGGCGTCGCGGTTTCATCTGGCCGGCAACATGTAGGGAAGCGGGGGCGATCGCGTCGCGACGTCACCGCGCATCGTGCGTCGTCCGGCTCGATTTGACACCTGGCGTCGCCGCCCATTAAAGTCGCGACGCGGGGCGGCGGGTCAAGCACACGCCCGGAACAGGCAGCCGATGTTCCAGGACTACGGGGCTACCCCGTGGATCGGATCGAGACGCCGATGCGCCGCAAGGGAATCCGTTGCGCGTCGCGCAACATGACCCCTCGCAGCACCAGTCACGTTGACTCGTCGTCCCGCCCCTCTGCGTCCATGCACTCATCCCTGCGCGACACCACCCGAACGATTGCCGAGGCGATGCTCGCCGGTTCGCCCGAGCGCGACGGCGTCGTCGCGCGGATGGCCGCCGTGCTCGGCGAAGCCCCGCCGTGGGCGCACGAATGCGCGGGCCTCGCGCTCGTTCGCTTCGGCGCGGAGTGGGCCGATACCGACACCGACGCGCTCGCGGCGGTGCTGGCCGAGGCGCCCGCGTTCGTGCGTGCCTGGTATGGCGACCGTCGGCCAGCGGTGATCCGCATCGTGCGGCGGCCGCTGGTGCAGCGGCCGCTGCCGGCGCCGCTCGCCGGCTGCGACGTGCCGCACTGGCCGACGCCCGGCGATCTCGCCGGCTGGCTCGGCGTGAGCGTGCCGGAACTCGACTGGCTGTCCGATCACTGGCGCGTCGACGCGCGCGGCAGCGCCACGCCGCTGCATCACTACACGTACGTCGCGGTCGACAAGCGCAGCGGCGGGTGCCGGCTCGTCGAAATCCCGAAGGGGCGGCTGCGCGAAGCGCAGCGCCGCATCCTGCACGCGCTGCTCGATCGCGTTGCGCCGCACGGCGCGGTACACGGATTTCGCAAGGGGCACGGGATCGTGTCGTTCGCGGCGCCGCATGCGGATCGCGATGTCGTCGTGCGCTTCGATCTCGCGGATTTCTTCGTATCGGTGCGCGCGGCGCGCGTTCACGCGCTGTTCGTGACGCTCGGGTATCCGGCCGAAGTCGCGCGGACGCTCACCGGGCTGTGCACCAATCGCGTGCCGTCGGCGCGGCTGCTCGCGCCGGACCTGCGCGACCGGTTCGACTGGATCTGCCGCCAGCGCTATCGCGAACGGCATCTGCCGCAGGGTGCGCCGACGTCGCCGGCGCTCGCCAACCTCTGCGCGTTCCGGCTCGACATGCGGCTCGCCGCGCTCGCGCGTTCGCTCGATGCGACCTATACGCGCTATGCGGACGATCTCGCGTTTTCCGGCGGCGGCGCGCTCGCGCGCGACGTCGAGCGGCTGCAGATCCGGGTCGCCGCGATCGCACTCGAGGAAGGCTTCGCGCTGCAACTGCGCAAGACCCGCGTGATGCGGCGCGGCACGCGGCAGCAACTGGCCGGCGTGGTGGTCAACCGTCATCCGAACCTGGCGCGCGACGCGTTCGATCGCCTGAAGGCCATCCTGACCAATTGCATCCGGCACGGCCCGGCGTCGCAGAATCGCGACGCGCATCCGGATTTCCGCGCGCATCTGGCCGGGCGCGTCGCGCATGCGAGCGCGCTGAACGCGGCGCGCGGCGCGAAGCTGCGCGCGCTGTTCGACCGGATCGCATGGGAGGCCGGCGGCGAAGACTGCTGAACCGCCGGCTCGCATCGGCCGCGGCCCGCGACTTCTGCAACACGATCCCGCGCACTGCTATCATTCGCGCCATGCCGCGCCCGTGACAGGTGCGGCGAATCACTTGCGGCCGCCGTCCACTCGCGGCGCGCCGCCCGTTGCCGGCCGGTGCTGCCTGTCAGTGACGCACGACGTCGTTTCGTGCTCATCGCGCAAATCATGCCGGCTCAGGTGGACGATTCACCTATTTGACAGCCCCGATCGGCGGAACTTCGTGGTAGGTTCGGCCATCGGAGCTTTTTGCAAAAACATGCCCAAAGAGGATGAATACATGACCCAGGCCCTGCAGGAACTCGAAGCACAACTTCGGGACCTGAACATCAAGCTGTCGGAGGCGAAGCAGAAGGAGAAGCAAGCCGCGCTCGCGGCCTTCAAGGAACAGGTCGAGCTGCTGGGGATTTCGCAGCAGGAAGTGCTGAGCGCGCTCGGCTACATCGTCCAGCGCAAGCGCAAGGCGCCCGCGAAGTACTACGATCCGACGACCGGCCGCTCATGGTCGGGGCGCGGCCCGCGGCCGAAATGGCTCGAAGGCAAGGATCTCGAAACGCTTGCCGTCGACCGCGGAGCCAAAACCTGGTGGCCGGGCGACGATCAGGGCTGAAGCCCGCCGCGCCGCCGGGCCATCCGGCGTCGTCCGGTTCGCGCAGGCGGGCCGGACGGCGATATTCCGCCCGCCTGCCGCCTTTCATCCGGTGTCCGGCCTGATCGCGCATCGCCGGCCTCGCCGCCGCACCGGATCGACGTTTTCCCTTTCCCCTTCCTTTTTCCTTCCCCGTTCGTTGCCGCCGTGGTCCGTCGTTTCCCGCCAGCCGTCCGGCCAGCGCGGGCCGGTGCGCATCCGCCCGCGTCGTTCGCGGGCACAGGCCTTAGAATGTCGCCGGACATTCGTGACAGGACACCATGGCGGCAAACATGAAATCTTCGACGCTCGGCGGGCCGTCGGCCCCGGGCGTGGAGCAGGTCGGCGCATACGCGTGGAAGGCGCTGGCCGGATCGGCGATCGGCTATGCGATGGACGGCTTCGACCTGCTGATCCTCGGCTTCATGCTGCCGGCGATCACGGCGGCGCTGCACCTGACGCCCGGGCAGGGCGGCGCGCTGGTTACATGGACGCTGGTCGGCGCGGTCGCGGGCGGCATCGTGTTCGGCGCGCTGAGCGATCGCTACGGGCGCGTGCGCGTGCTGACCTGGACGATCCTGCTGTTCGCGATCTTCACCGGCCTGTGCGCATTCGCGCGCGGCTTCCAGGATCTGCTCGTCTATCGCACCATCGCGGGCATCGGCCTCGGCGGCGAGTTCGGGATCGGCATGGCGCTCGCGGCCGAAGCGTGGCCTGCAGCCAAGCGCGCCCGCGTGTCGTGCTACGTCGCGCTCGGCTGGCAGGCCGGCGTGCTGCTGGCCGCGCTCGTGACGCCGTTGCTGCTGCTCCACATCGGGTGGCGCGGCATGTTCGCGGTCGGCGTGCTGCCCGCGCTGCTCGCCTGGGTGATGCGCAACACGCTGCACGAGCCGCAAGCGTTCGCGCGGCGCGCGACGCAGCCGAAGTCCAACGCGTTCCGCATGCTCGTCGCCGACGGCCGCACCGCGCGCACGAGCGTCGGCATTGCGATCCTGTGTTCGGTCCAGAATTTCGGCTACTACGGAATCATGATCTGGCTGCCGACCTTCCTGTCGAAGCAGATGGGTTTCTCGCTGACGAAATCGGGCGTGTGGACGGCGGCGACCGTCGTCGGGATGATGATCGGCGTCTGGGTGTTCGGCCAACTGGCCGACCGCATCGGTCGCAAGCCGACGTTCCTGCTGTACCAGCTCGGCTCGGTCGTGACGGTCATCGCGTATGCGCGGCTGTCGGACCCGACGGCGATGCTGTGGGCCGGCGCGCTGATGGGGATGTTCGTCAACGGGATGGTCGGCGGCTACGGGACGCTGATGTCGGAAGGCTATCCGACGGCCGCACGCGCGACCGCGCAGAACGTGCTGTGGAACATCGGCCGCGCGGTCGGCGGCTTCGGCCCGGTCGCGGTCGGCGCGCTCGCCGCGCACTACTCGTTCCAGACGGCCATCGCGCTGCTCGCCGGCCTCTACGTGCTCGACATGGTCGCGACGGTGTTCCTGATTCCCGAGCTCAAGGGCGTCGAGCTCGAATGAGCGCGGGACGCGCGCATGCCGCCACGATTTCACCGGAAACCACGATGCAACGGAACAACAGGACGATCGGCGTGATGGGCTCGGGCAAGGAGCCGTGGCTCGCGTTTTCGGAACCGCTCGGCGCGTGGCTCGCGCAGGCCGGGTTCAACCTGCTGACGGGCGGCGGGCAGGGCGTGATGCTGGCGGTCGCGCGCGCGTTCGCCGGCGTGCCCGGTCGGGCCGGCCGATCGATCGGCATCCTGCCGACACGGGCCGATCCGGTCGCGGGCTTCGTGCCGCTCGACGGCTATCCGCATCCGTTCGTCGACATTCCGATCCTCACGCCGCTGCCGCGGCGCGAACCGGGCGCCGCGCCGGACGCGATCAATCGCAACTATGTGAACGTGCTGAGCAGTGACCTGATCGTCGCGCTGCCGGGCGGGCACGGGACGGCCGAGGAGATCGCGCTCGCGCAGCGCTGGCGCAAGCCGCTCGTCTGCTTCGGGCCGGATGGCGCGTTTCGGTCGCTTGCCCCGGACGCCACGTGCACGTCGTCGCTCGACGACGTGATCCGGTTCATCGACGATGCGTTCGCGGCGGAGCACGCGCTGCGATAGGGCGATCGATCCATTCGGCGACCGTCTGCGGCTACGTACGTCGGCTCGAACCGCCGCAGCCACGGTTCAGCTCCGTCGCCCTCCGTTCGATGCGCTGTCTTCACCGCGCCGACAGCCGGTTCCGATTGGCGAATCCCGGCCGGCATCGGCTTACAGCAGCGTCACGTTGCTCGACGCCTCGTCGGATGGATACGCCGATGGACCGCGTGCGTTCGCCGTGTCGTGTCCCCGTTCTGTAGCGGGCGTCATGAAGCCCGCCGGATCGACGACGGTCCATTGAACCTCAGCCGCCCGCCGGCCCCGGCCGGCTGAAGCGCTGCTCGACCACCTCCGTCCCCCACTGCGTGCCCGCGGATTCGCTCGTCAGCACGAAGCCGAACGACTCGTACAGATGGCGCGCGGCATCGAGCCCCTTGAACGTCCACAGGTACGTCTCGCGAAACCGGTGTGCGTCGACGAATTGCATCGCGAGCGTCATCAACCGGCGCCCGATGCCCGAGCCGCGCAACGCGTCGCTGACGATGAACCAGCGCAGGTGCGCGACGCCCGTCACCGGGTCGCCGTCGATCGCGAGCGACGCGAGCGTGCGCCCGTCTTCCTGGCACAGCCACAGCGCCTTGCCGTCGGCAGGCAGCGCGCCCGCGAAGGCGGCCAGCTCGGTCGCCACGCGCTGTTCGAAGAAGGCGCCGAAACCCCAGTGTTCCGCGTAGAAGCGCGCATGCAGGCTCGCGATGTCGCCGATGCAGCCCGGCTGATAGCCGTCGCGAATCGACGGCGCCTCGGCGGGTGCAACGGGCGCCCTGGCCGCATTGTCCTGGGCGAGCGCATCGGCGTACAGCGCGAGCGAACGCAGCAGCGCCTGCTGGTCGGCCGGCATCATCCGGCGCAGCGCGTTCGACACTTGATCGGTCGCGAACGTGTCGATTCGTTTGCGGAGTTTCTTGCCTTCGGCGGTCAGGTACAGCTCGATCGCGCGCGCGTCCTCGCTCGACACGCGCCGCTCCACGACCCCGGCCGCTTCGAGCCGCGCGAGTTGCCGGCTCGTGTTCGACTTGTCGAGCCGGAGGATCGCGCCGAGATCCTTCGCGTTGATGCCGGGCGTCATCCCGATCTCGAGGATCGCGTGCACGGCCGACGGCGCCCAGTCGCTGTCGGCCAGCGTCGCACGCATGAAGCCGAGCTCGCGCACCAGCTTGCGCGAGAAGTCGCGCAGCTCGAGGATGGTCGCGTCGCGCGGCTTGGCCGGCACGTCGATGAGGTCCATGCTTTGTCCCCGGAAAGTTGCGGATCGCAATCAACAATAGTTGCGAGTCGCAACTTGTGCAAGGCGGATTTTTCACGCGGATCGGTTGTTTCGCAGGCGCCGCCGCCGTGCGGCCCGGCGGTCAGGCGGATCGACGCGCGAGGACCAGCGCGGCACGGCGGGGTACCGAAGCCGATGGCCCGGCGTGCGGAAGTGGCCGCATACTGGCGGAGCGGGCCGACTTGCGAGCCGGAGCGTCGACCGACCCCCGATCGACGACCGCGGACCACGGAGATCACGATGAACAAGCTGTTGCCGATGACGATCGCGTTGCTTGCCGGCAGTGGCATCGGCGCGGCGCCGCTTCATGCCGCCGGCGCGATGGACGCGCCGCCGTGCAGCGCCGCGCATGCGGCGGATCGGGGCGGCGGAAACGCCGCGATGGCGGACGCGTCGGTCCGCAGCTTTTCGACGGCCGGTTGTTCGGGCGCGGTATTGCAGGGCGACAGCGCCGCCGCGACGGTCAACGGCGACCGGGTCGAGTTGCACGACGGCGTCGTCTACGTCAACGGCCGATCCTATGGCGCGGTTGCGCCCGCGCAGACGGTCGAATACGAGGTCGCGCGCGACCGGCGCACGTTGAAGGTCGACGGGAAAATCCGCACGCCGCCGCGCTGACGCGTGCCGCCCCGGTACGCCGCCGCGCCGCGGGCATGGGGTTCCCGATCAGCGTGCGGCGCGAACCGTTTCGCGCGACGGGCATTGCCGGCCGGTGTTCGTGCCGATTTCGTCCGCGCTGCTCGAATGCGACAGCCGCGGCGTGATCGGCTCGGACTTCGGGCCGTTCCGCTACGAGCGGCTCGCGCGGCCGGTGTATCCGCACGACGACATCGTCGAGTGGCCGTCGGGCACGCGACGCACGGATTGACGGAACGGAACCGGGAACGAGACGCCGGGCGCGCGTGCTTTCGGGCATCATCCGATAGCGCCGGCCCGTCGGGCAGCAGGGTCGGGCAATTCAGTGCGTCCGCAACCGATCCGGAGAACCGACCGCCATGCATTCGAATCCTTTCCGCCCGCGCGGCGCGCGCCTGCTCGCCGCGCTGACCCTCGCCACGACGGCCGTCGCCGCGCACGCCGCCGACTGGATCGTGTCCGGCAACGACGGCAAGTACCAGCGTGTCGAGGGCCGCGACACCTTTCTGCCGTCCCCGCCCGCCGACACGCTGACGCTGCTCGACGCGAGCACGTTCCCGCCGAAGGTCGCGGCGCAGATCGATGTCGAGAACGGCATCCAGGGGCCGCCGCAGGCCGTCGCGATCACGCCGGACGCGAAGCTCGCGCTGGTCGGCGCGCCGACGCGCTACGACACGGCCGCGAAGCAGCTCGTGTTCGACACGTTCCTGCAAGTCGTGAATCTCGACACCGCGCCGCCCGCGATCACGCGCGTCGAGCTCGGCACGCATCCGCAAGGGATTGCGATCGACCGCTCGGGCCGGCTCGCGCTCGTCGCCAACGTCGACGGCAGCGTGTCGATCCTGCGCATCGACGGCACGCAGGTGACGCTCGACGGCACCCTGAAAATCGGCAAGAAGCGGCTGGCCGGAATCAGCTTCACGCACGACGGCAAGCATGCGCTCGTGTCGCTGCGCGACGAGCAGGGCATCGCGGTGCTGAACGTCGACGACGGCAAGGTGACCGACAGCGGCACGCGGCTGAGCACGGGCGTCGCGCCTTACACGATCGACGTGTCGAGCGACAACCGCTGGGCCGTCGTCAGCAACGTCGGGCTCGCCGGGCTGCCCGGTTACACCGGCACGCTCGCGGGCGACGCCGATTCGGTCGCGCTGATCGACGTGTCGCGCGTGCCGTTTCGCACGGTGCAGTACCTGACGGTGCCGTCGCTGCCGGAAGGCGTCGCGATTTCGCCGAACGGGAGGTGGATCGCCGTGCAGGCGATGAACGGCTCGAACCTGACGGCCGACAACCCCGGCCGCCGCAAGCTCGGCAAGGTGCTGCTGTTCGAGATCCGCGACGGGCAGGCCGTGAAGGTGAGCGAGGTGCCGGGCGGCGAAGCCGCGCAGGGCATCGTGTTTACCGCCGACAGCCGGCACGTGATCGTGCAGTTCAACGTTGAACGGCAGCTTGCGCTGTATGCGGTCGAAGGCGGCAAGCTGCGCGATACGGGCAAGCGGATCGCGCTGACGGGCGGGCCGTCTTCGTTGAGGACGCTGCCGCGCTGAACGGGCTTTGTTCACGGCTCGTGGCGACGGAACCTGAGCGGGCCGTTCGGCCGTGAACGGCACGCGCTCCTTCAACGGATGAAGGAGCGGGCGAACCGGCGACGCGCATGCGAGGATGCGTGCGGAAAGAAGCGCCCGATGCGCTTGCACCGGACGGTACGGCCGTGCCGTTACGGACGCAGCAGATCGAACCCGCCGAATACCACGACACCGCTGAGCACGATCATCGCGACCGAGTGCTGGCCGAAGTAGAGAATCGCGGCGGCGAGCCACGTCGTGATGCAGAAGGCGCCGATGCGGGCCATCGTGTGTTCCTCGAATGCGTGATGAGGTGAATGCGTGCCGCACGGTGTTCGCCGCTCGGGCGGTGAGCGGGGCACACGTGCAGGCGGACGGAAAAGGCGACCCGGGAAGCCGCGAGGGCGTCGTCGGCAGACGTTGCATGCCGCGCCTCGACAGGCCGGAGTCGAAGCCGGCGGCATCGCGCGATCGGCCCCGAACGAGGCGTCCGACGTGCGTCTCCAGCCGGCGAAGCGGCGATTTTACCAGCGCCGCCATGCCGCGAATCTGGCCCTTTCGCGATCAATTTCGGTCATCGTGCAGTAATCCACCCGACCCCCGATATTCAAGTTTCGTGTGACGAATGCCGTAAACGAACTGGAAGGCGATTTCCGCCATGTCACTTCGTCAACCGACACACGGACCGACACGATGCAGATCGATTTCTCCACGACCGCGCGATCCCCGCTCGCGGACAGCGCCATGACCGCGAACCCGCCCGCCGCGAGATCGTTGACCGGCGGCGCGACGGATGCCGCGAGTACGACGGGCGCAACGGGCGCGACAGGTTCCGCCGCAGCGAGTGACACGTCGAGCACCGCCGCGACGAAGGATGCCACCGGCGCCGCCGGCGAAACGCCCGGCGCGGCCGGTGCATCGTCGGAAGACCCGGCGGTCGCCCAGTTGAAGGCGCTGATCGAGCGGCTGCAGAAGCAACTCGCGACATTGGAGCGGCAGATGGCCGCCGCGGCGCAGCGGGCGAAGGACGACCCGTCCGCGGCCGTCGAACAGCAGTCGCTGAGCGCGGAAGCCAGCACGATCTCGGCCGCGCTCGCGACGGCGATCGCGCAACTTGCCGCGGCGCTCGCGAAATCCGGCGGCTCGCAGGCGGGCGGGCTGGTGTCGACGCAGGCCTGAGCGGCCACGGCGGCATCGGCCGCACGCATTACAATCGCAAGCGCGTCTCCTTCTCAAGGACGGCTGAACGATGAATGCGGAACTCGACGACGACGAACTCGTCCGCTTCGACGCGCACGGCGGCCCGCCGCTGCCGGCCGCCGATGCCGAAGGATGGCTCGACCACGACGGCGCGCGCATCTGGCACGCGTCGTACGGCCAGGGGCCGGCGGTCGTGCTGCTGCACGGCGGCCTCGGCCACGGCGGCAACTGGGGCAACCAGGTGCCGGCGCTGCTCGCGGCCGGCTACCGCGCGATCGTGATCGACAGCCGCGGCCACGGCCGCAGCACGCGCGACGACGGCCCCTATTCGTACGAACGCATGGCATCGGACGTGCTGGCCGTCCTCGACGCGCTGCACGTCGACCGTGCACGCTTCGTCGGCTGGAGCGACGGCGCATGCATCGCGCTCGTGCTGGCCGCTCGCGCACCGGAACGCGCCGCCGGCGTGTTCTTCTTCGCGTGCAACATGGATCCGGGCGGCACGAAGGAGATGGCGCCGAGCCCGCTGATCGACCGCTGTTTCGCGCGGCATCGCAAGGACTATGTGCGATTGTCCGCGACACCGGATCAGTTCGACGCGTTCGTCGCCGCCGTCAGCGAAATGATGCGCACGCAACCGGATTACACCGCGCAGGATCTCGCGGCGATCGCCGTGCCGGTTGCGATCGTGCAGGGCGAGCACGACGAATTCATCCGGCCCGAGCATGCGGCGTACTTGGCGCACACGATCCCGGGCGCGACGCTGACGATCCTGCCCGGCGTGAGCCATTTCGCGCCGCTGCAGCGGCCCGCGCGGTTCAATGCGGCGATGCTCGCGTTTCTCGACCGGCTGCCGGGGTGATCTGCAGGCGCGGCGCGCGGCCCGCTGCCGGGCGCGTTCTGACCATCAAGCTGTCGGCTGGATCCGCGGCACGCGCTGCATGATGTGCCACTTGGGCAGGTCGGCCCGCAGGTCGAGTTCGACTTTCAATCCGGGCGGGTGAATCAATTGCGCGGCAGGCCAGCGCGCGTGGATCTGACGAGGCTTATCTCTTTTTCGTCGATTTTTTGACGCGGTGCCATTCGCCGTACCTCATAAGTTTTTCTTTCGCCTCGCGCAACATATCGTCGATTGTTGGCGGCTGGGCGATAGCGGATAGTCCTGCTTCGACAGGCCGGCGGCGCCGCCCTCTATGCGCGGCGCCGCCGTATCCGTTGCTCATGCAACCATCGGAAATCGAAAGGAACCGCACTCATGCGATTCAACGCGACACGCTTCGCCGCGACCCTGTTCGTCGCCGCATGCGCGACCGCCACCGCTGGTCGCGCGGCCGCCGTCACGCAGGACGACCTCCATGACACCGTCACCCGCCATATCGCGCCGCTGATGAAGCAGTACGCGATTTCCGGCATGGCGGTCGGCGTCGTCGCCGACGGCAAGCCCTACGTGTTCGACTACGGCGTGATGTCGAAGCAGACCGGCAAGCCGGTGACCGGCGACACGCTGTTCGAGATCGGCTCGGTCAGCAAGACGCTGACCGCGACGCTCGCCGCGGACGCGCAGGAGGGCGGCGAACTGTCGCTCGCGGACCCCGCGGCCAGGTATCTGCCCGAGCTGCAAGGCAAGCCGTTCGGCGTCGTGACGCTGCTTCAGCTCGGCACGCACACGCCCGGCGGAACGCCGCTGCAGGTGCCGGACGGCATTCGCGACGACGCGGGCCTGATCCGCTATCTCCGCGCATGGCGGCCCGAGTATGCGCCGGGCACGCACCGCAAGTATTCGAACGTCTCGATCGGCATGCTCGGCTGGCTCACCGCGAAGGCGATGCACCAGGATTTCGCGACGCTGATGGAGCAGCGGCTCTTCCCGGCGCTCGGGATGACGCACACGTACATCGACGTGCCGGCCGCGCGGATGGCCGACTATGCGCAGGGCTACACGAAGGACGGCAAGCCCGTGCGGATGACGGAGGGCATGCTGTGGCAGCCGGCGTACGGCGTGCGGACCACGGCGGCCGACCTGCTGCGTTTCGTGCAGGCGAACATGGGAATGATCCAGACCGCGCCGCGCCTGCAGCGCGCGATCGAACGCACGCACACCGGCTATTTCCGCGCGGGGCCGCTGACGCAGGATCTGATCTGGGAACAGTATCGGTACCCGGTCGCGCTGCCGACGCTGCTCGCGGGCAATGCGCCGAAGATGCTGTTCGATGCGGTGCCGGCCAGCGCGATCCAGCCGCCGCTCGCCCCGAGCGCCGCGACGTGGATCAACAAGACCGGCTCGACCGCCGGCTTCAGCACGTACGTCGCGTTCGTTCCCGCGAAGCGGATCGCGATCGTGATGCTCGCGAACGGGAACGTGCCGATCGAGGACCGCGTGAAGGTTGCCTACCGGATCCTCGGGTCGCTCGGCGACGGGCGGTAGCCGCCTCCCGCTCCACGCCGATTGTCCGGACACTATTCGGCGGGAATTATTGAATCGAAATCAACTGTCATTCGCGCGTGCGCCCGCTTATCAAACGGGTGCGTGGGCACTATCGTGACGGTCCCTGATACCGCTGACGAGTGCCGACCATGAAGACGACCCTCGACGAGATGCTCGCGTTCGTGACCATCGCCGATACCGGTTCGTTGACGGGGGCGGCCGACAAACTGCACCAGCCGACCTCGGTGATGAGCCGGATCCTGCGGCGCCTCGAGGAAAAACTCGACACCACGCTGATTCGCCGCACGACGCGCCGCCTCGAACTGACCGAGGAGGGCAAGCTCTTTCTCGACTACGTGCGCGAGATCATCGCGTCGGTCGAATTCGCCGAGGAACAGATCGTCAGCCAGCGCGAGGCACCGGCCGGGCGGTTGCGGATCAATGCGGCGATGCCGTTCATGCAGCACGTGATCGCGCCGATGATGCCGGGCTTTCGCGAAGCGTATCCGGCGATCGCGGTCGAACTCCATACGAGCGATGAAATCATCGACCTGCTCGAACAGCGCACCGACGTCGCGATCCGGATCGGCGAGCTGCGCGATTCGACGCTGCATGCGCGCCGGCTCGGCAGCAGCCGGCTGCGAATTCTGGCGAGCCCGGCCTATCTGGAGAAAGCCGGCGTGCCGGCGAGCGTCGCCGATCTCGCGAACCATACGCTGCTCGGTTTCGTGCAGCCTGAAACGCTGAACCAATGGCCGCTGCGCGCCGCGGACGGTAGCGTGTACCGCATTCATCCGGCGCTGCAGGCGTCGAGCGGCGAGACGCTGTTGACGCTCGCGCTCGCTGGCGCGGGCATCGTGTGCCTCGCCGACTACATGACGGGCACGCATCGCCGCGACGGCAGCCTCGTCGAACTGCTCGTCGACGACACGGTCGAGTTCCGCCAGCCGATTCACGCGGTGTTCTATCGCAATGCGACGCTGTCGTCGCGCATCGTCAGCTTTCTCGACTATGTGGGCGCGCAATTGAAGGCAGGCGGCGACATCGACTGAACCGGCACGGCACGTCACCGGCCATGCAGTGAACAGGGCGACGGGTTCGAATGACATCGAACCCGTCGCCCTTCGCGCATCGGTCGAACCCGAACCGCGCGCCTACTCTCCCAGCGCGCTCATCAGCCTGACCTGGCTCAGCATTTCATCGGTGCGTGCCTGCGCGAGCGAATCCTCGGCCGCGAGGCGCGCCATCTCGGCCTTGACTTCGGCGCGGGTCAGCGGGTGGTCGGCCGGTTGCGCGAACGACAGCGCCGGTGCGGAAAGGATCAGTGCGGCAAGCGTGGAAGTAACGAGCGTTTTCATCATGGGTACCTGTCTGGTCGAGTGAACCGCAACCAACGTCGACGACGTCGATGTCGTTGCGTGTGCAGCCAATATAGGTACGGCGGCGTCGCGGAAAAACGACTGTCGGGCTAAATCATTTTTGATCCCGAGTCACGAATCGAACGTGAATTCGGTCGACAGCGTTGCCGGCCGGGCGTCTCGCCCGAACAGGCGCCGCGGCTCGCTATCGAAACGCGCCGCGAATCGGCCTATCAGACCTTGCGGGACTCAACTGTGTCGAATTCCGTCTTGGACAGACTTAACCCGCTTCCCTAGACTGAACCCGCTTTCCCCTCGTTCCCTGGAGAAAATCATGAGTCTCGCGCTGCCCGGCCACAAGATCCTCGGTTTCGGTACCGCCCCGCTCGGCAACATGTTCCGCAACATCCCCGACGCGGAAGCCGCGGCCACCGTCGAAGCCGCGTGGCAACACGGCATCCGCTATTTCGATTCAGCCCCGTTCTACGGCGCCGGCCTCGCGGAAATCCGCCTCGGCGACGCGCTGGCGAACCATCCGCGCGACGAATACGTGCTGAGCACGAAGGTCGGCCGCGTGATTCTCGACGAAATCGAAGACGTGTCGGCGCGCGATCTCGGCGAAAAGGGCGGCCTGTTCGAACACGGCAGGCCGAACCGCATCGTCAACGACTACTCGGCCGACGCGACGCTGCGCTCGATCGAGGACAGCTTGAAACGCCTGCGCACCGACCGCCTCGATATCGTGTGGGTGCACGACATCGCGCAGGACTTCTACGGCGACGAATGGCTCGCGCAATTCGAAGTGGCGCGCAAGGGCGCATTCCGCGTGCTGAGCAAGCTGCGCGAAGAAGGCGTGATCAACGCATGGGGCCTCGGCGTGAACCGCGTCGAACCGATCGAGCTGGTGCTCGACCTCGCCGAGCCGCAACCGGACGGCATGCTGCTGGCCGGCCGCTACACGCTGCTCGATCACGAGCGCGCGCTGCAGCGCGTGATGCCGGCGGCGGCCGCGCGCGGCGTCGGGATCGTCGTCGGCGGCCCGTACAGCTCGGGCGTGCTCGCGGGCGGCACGCACTTCGAATACCAGAAGGCTTCGCCGGAAATCCTCGCGAAGGTGGAGCGGATCAAGGCGATCGCCGCGCGCTACGACGTGCCGATCAAGGCCGCCGCGCTGCAGTTCTCGATGTCGCATCCGGCCACCGTCGCGGTGATCCCGGGCGCGAGCCGTCCGGAGCGGATCGCGGAAGACCAGGCGGCGCTGAACGCGGCGATTCCGGCCGACTTCTGGCGCGAGATGCGCGAACAAGGTCTGATCGCGGCCAATGCGCCGCTGCCGGCCGATCGTCGATCCTGAAAGGCGATGATCGGAAGCGGAAGCCGCGAGGCGCGAGGACAGTCAGAGTCGCGAAGCGATCGCCACACTCGCGACAGGCGCGTAAGGCGCCGTGATGCAACGACGCCCCGCGCGTTCGCGCATTTATTTCGCCGCTGTCTCGACGACTTCCTCGCCGGTCAGGATCTCGCGGAAGATTCCGACCAGCGGCCGCAGATTGACCTTGTGCCATGCGGCCCACAGCGGCGTGCGGTAGCTGAACCACGGCAGCTCGCGCAGCACGACGCCTTCCGGCACCTGGTGACGCAGGCTCTGCTGGATCATCGTCACGCCGAGCCCGGCCGCGACGAGGCCGAGCGCGGCGAGCGGCTCGGTCGCTTCCACCGAAATGTCCGGCGAAAAGCCGGCCTTCGCACAGGCCGCGACGAACGCGCCGTGACGCGGCGCGCTGTCCTGCTGCGTGACGCCGATCCACGCCTGCGCGGCGAGATCGTCGGCGACGAGCGTCTTCTTCTTCGCGAGCGGATGCCCGTCGGGCATCGCGAGCAGCATCGGATCGTCCAGCACCTTCGTCGAATCGAGTTCGGGATCGTCCGGCGCGGGCGGCTCGGTGACGAGCGCGATGTCGAGGCTGCGCTCGCGCAAGCCTTCGAGCTGCGCGGCCGATTGATAGTTGTACAAAGCGATGTGAACGGACGGGCGCCCGGCGCGCAGCGTTTTCAACGCGCGCGGTAGCACGCCCGAGTGCGTGGCCGTTTCGAGGTAGCCGATGCAGAGGCCGCCTTCGTCGCCGCGACCGAGCCGGCGCGCGAGCGATTCGAGCCGGTTCGCATGGCGCAGGAACGCGCGCGTTTCGCCGAGAAACGTGCGCCCGTCGCGCGTCAGACGAATGCGCTGCTGGCTGCGTTCGAACAGCGTGAGGCCGAGCTTTTCCTCGAGCTGCGCGATCTGGCGGCTGAGCGGTGATTGCGAGATGTGCAGGCGCTCGGCGGCGCGGCCGACGTGTTCCTCTTCCGCGACCGCGATGAAATATTGAAGCTGGGGGATGTCGAGCATGTCAGACCTTATCGGACTCAAGATTGGAAGATTGTGTCCTAAAGGAACTTGTTCATGCAATCCGGACCGGATCCACTTGCCTGCGCACGACGCGGCGCGCGCACGCGTGTCGTCAATTCCCGTACATGTCGAAGTCGAAATACTTCGACTGGATCGTGTCATAGGTGCCGTCGCCGCGAATCTCAGCGATCGCGCGGTTCAGCGCGTCGCGCAGGTCGGTGTCGGCCTTGCGCACGCCGGCCGCATCGCCGTTGCCCATGATCTTCGCGTCGTACACCACGCCGCCCGCGAACGAGAAGCCCTTGCCGCGCGGCGTCGCCAGGAATCCGAGCTGGCCTTGCACCGCATCCATCAGCACGCCGTCGACGCGCCCGGTGACGAGATCCGCGTACGCCTGGTCGTAGCTCGGATACGGCACCACCTCGACCTTCGCGGCCGCCCATTTCTCGCGCGCATAGGTTTCCTGCACCGTGCCCTGCTCGACCGCGACGCGCTTGCCGGCGAGCTTCGCCGCGTCCGGCAGCAGCCCCGACCCGGTACGCGCGATCAGCCGCGTCTGGTTGCGGTACAGGCGGTCGGTGAAGTCGATCTGCCGGCGCCGCTGTTCGGTCGCGGCCATCGACGACAGGATCACGTCGAACTTGCGCGCTTGCAGCCCCGGAATCAGCCCGTCGAAACTGCTCGACACCCACACGCATTTCGCCTTCAGCTTCGCGCACAGCGCGTTGCCGAGATCGATGTCGAAGCCCTTCACGCTGCCGTCGGTCGCGGTCGATTCGAACGGCGGGTAGGTCGGATCGACGCCGATGCGGATGGTCGTCCATTCCTTCGCCGATGCCGGCGACGCGACGGCCATCGCGGCGGCGGCAAGGAGAATCGTGATGCGCGTCTTCATGGTCAGGCTCCGTTCGTGTGGGGAAGAGTGGGCATGCGCGTCAGCTCGGGAATTCGCCGCGCTGAAAATCGTTCGACAGTTCGAGGGCGTCGGCCATCTCGCCGACGGTGACGGGCTTGATCGGCGCGCGGATCCGGTAGTGCCCGACGTCGCCGACGCCGCGTTGCTGCACGTCGGCGATCAGCTCGCCGACCGTCGTGCCGCACCAGCGCCCCTGGCACGGGCCCATCCCGCAGCGCGTGAACCCCTTCATCTGGTTCGGCCCCTGGCAGCCGAGCGCCGCGAGCTGGCGGATCTCGCCGGCCGTGACTTCCTCGCAGCGGCACACGATCGTGTCGTCGTCGGGGCGGCGCAGCGCGGCGGGCGGCGTGTACAGCGCATCGAGCAGCGGGCGCACCGCGAGGTGGCGGCGCAATGCGTGCAACGCCGGGCGTTCGCGTGCGGCCTGCCGTTGCGCATCGAGCGCACCGAGTTGCACGGCGATGTCGAGCGCTGATATTTCGCCGGCCAGTGCCGCCGCCCGCGCGCCGCCGATGCCGGCGCCGTCGCCCGCGATCCACACGTGCGGTACGCTGCTGCGGCCGCGCGCGTCGCACCGCGGCCGCCAGCATGCCGACGACTCGTCCCATTCATGCGCACAGCCGAGCGAGCGCGCGAGCTGCGTCGACGGAACGACGCCCTGATGCAGCAGCACGAGCGACGTGTCGAGCGCTTGCGCGACGCCGTGCGCGCCGCGAAAGCGGATGCGTTCGGCGCGCTCGTCGCCGTCGATGCGGACGTCGGTCGCGCCGCGATAGACGGGAATTCCGGCGTGGCGCACCGCGCGCAGCATGCGCCAGCCCTTGAGCAGATAGTCGGCGCCGCGCAGTGCCGGCAGCGCATGCGGGAGCGCGCGGCGCCACGCATCGCGCGGTGTCGTATCGACCAGCGCGCGCACGCGCCGGCCGGCATTCAGCAATTGCGTGGCGAACAGCCACAAAAGCGGGCCGCTGCCCGCGAGCACGGCGTCCGTCGACGGCGCGAGCCCCGACGCTTTCAGCAGCGTCTGCGCGGCGCCGACGCCCATCACGCCGGGCAACGTCCAGCCGGGTACCGGCCACGGCCGCTCCTGCGCGCCGGTCGCGATCAGCACCGCGCGCGCGCCGATATCGAGCGTGCCGCGCGACGGGCCGCCTTGCGTGAGCATCGCGACGGGTTCCGGCTCGAACGCGATTTGCCACACGACGCTGCGCGGTAGGTAATGCGCGCCGCTGGCAAGCAGGCCGTCCACGAGCGGGCGGCCGGCCGTGTAGTCGGCGCCGAGCCATTGCGCGAGCGGCGCCGGCGCATCGGCCACGTTGCGGTAGATCTGGCCGCCAGGCGCGCGGCCCTCGTCCGCGACGACCACCGACAAGCCGGCCGCGCGCGCGGCAATCGCCGCCGCCATTCCGGCCGGCCCGGCGCCGACGATCAGCAGATCGCACTGGCGGCGCGTCATGCGAACCTCGCCTTGCCGTGCATCGTGCGCACCTGCATGCCGTCGGCGACGAGCGTCATGCAGCCTTGCACATTCGGCACGCCATCGATTTCGACGAGGCAGTCGAAGCACACGCCCATCATGCAGAACGGGCCGCGCGGCGCGCCGCTCACGGCGCTCGTGCGGCACGCGGCCGAACCGGCGGCGAGCATCGCGGCCGCGACGCTGTCGTGTGCGGGCACGTCGTGCGGCGTGCCGTCGATATGGATGCGCACGTGGTCGAGCATCGCGGCGGGGGGAATGAGGGATTCAAACATGCCGGGCTTCCGTGGGCGCGGCGAAGCGCGCGGTGGTAAAGGCGGACAGGTCGGCCGGCGCGGCGCCGCCGGCGATCCACGGCGCGACGAGATCGGCGTGGGCCGCCGCGAGCGTCACGCCGCTGTGGCAGATCGCGATGAATGCGCCGGGATACGTGGCCGACGCTTCGTAGACGGGCAAGCCGTCGGGCGTCATGATGCGCAGCGCACCCCACGCGCGCACGATGCGCGCATGGGCCAGCGCCGGGAACGCGGTGCGGGCGCGGCGCGCGATGTCGACCATCGCCGGGCGCGTCTGGCCGTCGTCGAAGCCGACGTCTTCGGCGGAGTCGCCGAGCAACACCGACCCTTCCGAGGTCTGCCGGACGACGAGCGTCGGATAGTCGAGAAACGGCGCGACGCGCTCGGTGACCATGATCTGGCCGCGCAACGGCGAGATCGGCGCGCGCAGGTCGACCATCGGCGCGAGCCGCGCGTTGTCGAGGCCGGCCGCGAGCACCACGCGCCCGCTTTCGAGCCGCGCGTCGCGCGTGTCGATCTCGAAGCGCCCGGCGCGCGGGCGGATTTCGGCGACTTCGCTGCGCGGCAGATAGATGCCGCCGCACTGCTGGAACGCCTGCAGCATCGCGCGCAGCGTGGTGAGCGGATTCGCGTGACCGTCGTTCGGCGACCAGAGCGCGCCCGCGAGCGACGGCGATGCCGCGGGAACGAGACGGCGCAGCGCCGCCGGATCGAGCACTTCGTACGACAGCGCGGCTTCCTGCCGGCGCAGCGATTCGAGCAGGTCGGTCGCGCTGTCCAGTTCCGTGCGATGTTCGAACAGCTCGATGCCGCCCGGGCGTTCGAACGCGCAGTCCACGCCCGTTTCGCGCTGCAACTGCGCGGCGAACGCATGCCAGCGCTCGGACGATTCGCGTGACCAGCGCGCATACGGCAGGCAGCGGCCGCCTTTGCCCTGCACCCACACGAGCCCGAAATTGCCGCGCGCCGCGCGAAACGCGATGTCGTCGCCGTCGCACACCGCGACGCGTTGGCCGAGACGCGCGAGGCCCCACGCGATGGCCATGCCGACGAGGCCGCCGCCGGCCACGACGACGTCGAAGCGGCGCGCGGTCATGCGCGGCTCCCGTGTCGCGGGTGAGGCGGTTGCGTGTTATATCCCATGGCGGCGCGTCTCCTTGCTTTCGGTACGTTGCGGAACCGATGTTCGGACAGGCAAAATGGGCTGTCCAATACAGCTTGATCAACGATCCATAATCCAGTGTTATGACCACGCCCTCGCTCAGGATTCGCCAGATCGAAGCGTTTCGTGCGGTGATGCAGCGTCATACCGTCACGCGCGCGGCGCGCGAGCTCCATATCTCGCAGCCGGCCGTGAGCCGGCTGATCGCCGATCTCGAGGCGCGGATCGGCTTCGTGCTGTTCGAGCGGCAGCAGGGCCGCTTCACGCCGACCGCGCAGGCGCGCGTGCTGTACGAGGAAGTCGAGCGCGCGTTCGTCGGCCTCGATCGCGTCGCGCAGGCCGCCGAGCAGATCCGCGCGATGCGGCGCGGCACGCTGCGCGTGGCCGGCTCGCCCGCCGTCGCGCTCGACCTGCTGCCGGAGCTCGTCACGCGGTTTTCGCACGCGCATCCGGGCGTCGACATCACGCTGCTCGCGCACAGTGCGTCGACCGTCGTCGACAAGGTCGCGTCGGGGCAGTGCGATGTCGGGCTGATCGCCGAGCCCGTTCCGCATCCGGCCGTGCGCGGAGAGCGGCTCGCGGAAAGCGCGATGCGCTGCATCGTGCCGCGCGGGCACCGGCTCGCGCGCAAGCGCGTCGTGCGGCCGGCCGATCTGCGCGGCGAACCGTTCATCTCGTTTCCGCCGAGTTTCGAGGCGCGCAGCGCGATCGACCGCGTTTTCGTGGAAGCCGGCGTGGCGCGCGTGCTGTCGATCGAGGCGCAACTGTCACGGACGATCGTCGCGTTCGTCGCGAACGGCGCGGGCGTCGCGCTGATCGATCCGGTGACGGCCGCGTATGCGGGCGAGCGCGTGGCCGTCAAGCCGTTCGAGCCGGCCGTGCCCGATCACTTCTACCTGGTGACGTCCGCGTCGCAGCCGCTGTCGATGATCGGCGATGCGTTCTGCGCGGATTTGCGCGACGCGTTCGCGCGGATGCGGACGCCGCGCGACGCGTGAGCGGGGAAGGGGGACGAAACGTGTGTCGAGCACGCCGGACGCCGGCGGGCGTGCCGGCGTGTTGCCGTGTCGGCCGGGGTTCCGGCTCAGGCGAGCGCGCTGTCCGTTGCGCGTGGGGCGGGCGCGCCGGACGCGGACGACATGGTTGCGCCCGCATCCTTCGCGCCGGCCAGCCGCCGATAACGCGCGAGTGCCCACAGCGGGAAGTACGCGGTATAGCCGTGATACTTCAGATAGAAAATGCGCGGAAAGCCCGGCGCATTGTGCGAGCGGTGCCACCAGAAGCCGTCTTCCTGCTGCACCGACAGCAGATACGCGATGCCGCGCCGCACCGAATCGGATTCGCAGTCGCCGAACGCCATCTGCGCGAGCAGCGCCCACGCGGTGCAGTTCGACGTGCTCTCGTCGCCATTCGTGCCGGCCAGTGTCGGGTCGACGTAGCTGTCGTTCGTCTCGCCCCAGCCGCCGTCCGCATGCTGTCGCGCGCGCAGCCAGTCGAGCGCGCGCGCGATATAGGGCTGTGACTTGTCCTCGCCGGCGAGCGCGAGGCCGGCCAGCACGCTCCACGTGCCGTACAGGTAGTTCGTGCCCCAGCGGCCCCACCAGCTGCCGTCGGGTTGTTGCGTGCGCTTCACGTAGTCGATGCAGCGCGCGAGCGACGCGCGGTCTGCCGCGCGCTTCGTCACGCCGAAGCACAGCAGCACGCGGCCCGACACGTCTTCCGTGGGCGGATCGAGCAGCGCGCCGTGATCGGCGAACGGGATCGCGTTCAGATACATGCGGTCGCAGTCGGCGTCGAACGCCGCGAAGCCGCCGTTGCGCGATTGCAGCCCGCGCATCCAGTCGAGCGCGCGCGCGACGCGCGACGCGTACGGATTCGTGCCGTCCGCGTGGCGATGCGTGCGGCCGCGGCGATCGAGCATCGCGGTGACGACCGCCGTATCGTCGATGTCCGGGTAGTACGGGTTCGCGTACTGGAACGCCCAGCCGCCCGGTTCGACGCCGGCCGGTGCGTTCTCGATCCAGTCGCCGCGCAGGTCGTTCACCTGCCGCCCGGCCAGCCAGTCGTACGCGCGAGCGATGCGTGCATCGAGCTCGCGCAGCGCGCCGGCCGACTCGCCGGCTTCCGGCGCCGCGACGCCGCGCGCCTGTTCGAGCGCCATCGTGCTCCACGCGGTGTCCCACACCGGCGACAGGCACGGCTGGCAATACATGCTGCCGTCCGGCCGCGTGACCAGCAGCTTCTCCAGCGCGTTCTCGCAGTCGCGCCGCAGCGGATGATCGTCCGGGTAGCCGAGCACCTGCATCATTTGGTAGCTGTAGACGATCGGCGGGAAGATGCCGCCGAGCCCGTCCTCGCCGTTCATCCGTTGCGCGCACCACGCTTCCGCGTGCCGGATCGCGCGCTGCCGCAAGCGTTTCGGCAGCAGTGGCTCGATAGGGCGGACGGCGCGGTCGAGCGCGAGGAACAACCGGCGCATGCCGCGCGCGGGCGGGAAGTACTGGCGCTCTTGCTCCGGCGGCGTGACGAACAGCTCGCGGATCGACACGTTGCGCGGATTGCGCGCACGCGCCTTCAGCGAGCACAGCACCAGCAGCGGCACCATCGTCGTGCGCGCCCAGTACGCGACCTTGTACATCGAGATCGGCACCCACTTCGGGAACAGCACGAACTCGACCGGCATGAACGGCGTCGCCCGCCACGGCACCTGGCCGAACGTCGCGAGCAGGATGCGCGTGAACACGTTCGCGCGCGCCGCGCCGCCGAGCTTCAGGATCGCGTCGCGCGCGCGGATCATGTGCGGCGCCCGTTCGCTGTCGCCGGCCGCCTTCAGCGCGAAGTACGCCTTCACGCTGCACGACACGTCCGGCGCGCCGTCGACGTACAGATCCCATGCGCCATGCGTGTCGAGCCGCTGGTTCGCGCGCAGGTAGCGCGCCATCTTCTCCTGGCGCACGTCGTCGATCTTGTCCATGAAATGCATCATCAGGATGTATTCCGCGGTGATCGTCGCGTCGGATTCGAGTTCGAAACACCAGCTGCCGTCGGGCTGCTGAAGACGCACGAGTGCGTCGCGTCCGCGCGCGATGGCCGTGTCGAGCGCGGACCAGGGAGAGGGGGCGGTATTGTTCATGCGGCGGATCATACCATCCAGACGGAATGTTTATATCGAGACGGGCGGTGCTACCATCCGCGTCATGAAAAAACGCCTCGAACCCACGCCGCGCGGCGTGTCCGCGCCTGTCGAACCGGCTGGAACGCCCGGTGCACGCGCGCCTGTAGGATCGTCGGCGCCGCCGGCTACCGCTGTTGCGGGCGTGCGGAGAAAAAAAGCGCCAGACCAGGTGCGCGCGCAATTGCTGGCGGCCGCGTCGGAGATCGCGACGCATCACGGCGTGGCCGCATTGACCCTCGATGCGGTGGCCGAGCGTGCCGGCGTGACGAAAGGCGCGCTGCAATATCACTTCGCGAACAAGCAGGGGCTGCTGGATGCGCTGTTCGGGCAGGCGACCGAACGGTTCGGCGCGCAACTGGCCGCGCGGATGGCGGCCGATTCCCGCGGCGACGGCGCGGCGGCGCGCGCGTATCTGCACGCGGTGCTCGATGCCGCCAATCCGGCTGCGAGTATCGACGTGCTGCGCGTGCTGGTCGCGTCGATGATCACCGAGCAGGACACACGCGCGCGCTGGTCGGTGCCGATGCGCGAATGGACGCGGCCCGACCCGGTGCCGCTCGAGCGGGCCGCGACGCTGATGATCTGCCGGCTCGCCGCCGACGGGTTGTGGATTTCCGAACTGCTCGACAGCGTCGAGCTGTCGGCCGAATTGCGCGCGGAGATCGTTCGACAGCTCGATGCGATGAGCAAGGGCGTGTTTCCGAAGTGATGCGCGACGCGGGAATCGCTCGTCGAATTCGGAGAAGCCTGGCGCGGGAAAGCCGGGGAACGGAAGCAGCGTCTGGCGGGCGCGCATCACGCGCGACGTGATGGTGATACGCGGATAGGGTGAGGAATCCGTTTCAATCGGTTTCGACGAAATTCCGTCGGACCGGTGGAGGGAAGAAGTCTATCGTCCGGATATCGACCCGCGTTCCGGGACGCTGTACAAGAAGCCGGCTTATCGGATGTAGGCACACGTCGCACGCCCGCCCGGTTCGACACGAGCAGCTTCGCCACCGCCCGCGTCGAACCGCCGATGAGGTGACACCGCCGGTCCCATTTCGACGCGGCGCGCGTGAACGGCCGGAGCAGCCTGCCCGCCGCCTGACGCGCGATCATCCAGCCGGGATAGGCGGGCGGCAACGCGCTCGCCGCATCGAGACGCGCAAGCAGAGTCGGCCAGACACAATGCGGGGCGTCGGCGGGTGGCGCCCCGCACGCACGTCGGAACGTCAGTCGCCGCGTGATTGGCCGGCCCGCAACTGCGCGGCGATCGTCGCGACGCGTGCGCCATAGCGGCGGGCCGTTTCGAGATCGCCCGGCGACATTTCTTCAGGCGACGCATCGGCCGGCGTCTGCGCCATCGGCGCAATCTTTCGCCGCGCGTGCGGGCTTTCATGGACTGGATCGCGGGTGTGTTGGAGCCCTATCTGGATTAGCGGAGGGGAGCGGCGGTTCGAAGTACCGGCGGATGCGATCGCTTTGCGTCACGCAAACTTGCTGAAATCCACGGGTTCCTTGATGAATTTTCCGGTCGCCAGCAGCGCCCGCTCGATGTCCGCGACGATGACCCGGTTGTTCACCGGCGCGGTGGCACACCAGCCCCAGATATCGTCGTCGATTTCATAGTCGCCGCGATCATACGTCCAATAGCTGAAATAGCGGTCCTGCGACAAGGCGACGTGCGGGTCGTCGAGGCCGTCCGGATGCGCGAGCCGGACGGCATGCAGCGCATCCCGGAGGATCGCGGCGATATCCGGAAAGTCGGCTGCGCGGTGGTCATCGAGTATTTCGACCAGCAGATCGCTACCGTGATAAACAGGCCGAACCCGGAATCGAATCAGGTGCGTCATCGCGCGTTTTTCCGTTGCGAAAGCGCAGGATGACCCAGGCCGCCGCCATTCGACTCCCGAACGAATGCCGAAATGGCTTCCACGACACCGCTTGCCAAAGGAAGATCCGGATCCGAGTACGCGGCAAGGTTTTCGTCCCGCGCGTCCGCGTGGACGGTTTTGAGCACGTGATTGGCATTCGCGACAATTGTCAGCCGGGCGCGTGGATTCGCGTCCTTCAACCGCTGCGCATCCTGCACGTCAACCTGAATATCCCGCGCGCCCTGCACGATCAGCACCGGCTTCGTATAGCCAGTGAGAAGGGCGGCCGGATCGATGGCCAATTCGCTCATCAGGAACCGCTGAACCTGCGGCCTGAACAACGGCATCAGAGCGGGACCGATGTCGGCCGCGTCGACCGTCTTCCCGGCTTCGAGCGATTCGAGTATCGACATCGCGTTGCTCAGTACACCGGCATTCGCAGGGTTCGACTGCAGCTGCTGCGCCAATACCTGTCCGAGCGGCCGTCCCGGTGTTGACACGAGGATCAGACCGCAAATATCGGCGGTCTGCCGCGCCGCCAACAACGCGACCCATCCTCCCTCGCTATGCCCGAGCACCCATACGCGGCGCGCACCGGTCCGCGTCCGGATGGCGGCCACCCACGCGCGGACGTCTGCTGCGTAGTCGTCGATCGTGACGTCGTCCGCATCCGCGATCGCCGAAGCGCTACCGTACATGCCGCGCTTGTCGATGCGAACCGACGCGATGCCTCGATCGAGCAATCCTTCGGCAAGCAAACGGTAGGTCGATGCCCGAATGCCGTAGGGATTGTTGCCGTTCCGGTCAGTCGGGCCCGATCCCGGCACGATCAGCACCACCGGAACATCGCCCGTCGCAGGAGACAACAGCGTGCCGCGCAGCGGGCCGGCGGGCCCCGGGGCTTCGATATCGGTCTGCATCATCCGTAAAGAGCTTTCCTGATCCGTGTCGCGATGAACGTCGGGCGCGGCATCAACGCACCAACCCTCGCGCCTCGCCCAGCACCCACTCCGCAAACGCCCGCACCGGCGCCGCGCTCAATTCGATCGGCTCGGGCAGCACGAGGCAGAAGTGCTTGGTAATCGCGTTGCCGTCGGGCCAGGGCGCGACCAGCCGCCCTTGCTCAAGGTCGGCCCCGACGTAAAGGCGCGGCACCAGGGCGACGCCCAGCCCGGCCAGCGCGGCCTCGATCAGCATCGAATGGAGATCGTATCGCGGGCCGACCGCCGAATTGGTCAGCTCGATGCCGGTCTCCTGCGCATAGATTTGCCACGCGTCGGGATTCTGCCGCCGGTGAAGGCGCGGCAGCGCATCCAGCGACGGGTGCGCGCCGACGCCTTCGAGAAGCGCCGGACTGCAGACGGGCACCAGCACCTCTTCCAGCAGCGGATGCAGATGCATGCCGGCCCAGGCCGGATGTTCGAAATGAATGGCCGCGTCGAATCCGCTGCCGGCCAGGAGGAAGGGCTCCATCCGTTCGGCGATATGCACGGTGACGTTCGGATGGCGATCCTGAAAGCGCTTGAGCCGCGGGATCAGCCAGCGGGTCGCGAAGGTCGGAATCGCGGCGATGTCGATGCTCGCGCCTTCGACGGGCTGCCCCATCAGATACAGGCTGTCCCGTTCGAGCCGATCCAGAATCTCGCGCACCTGTACCGCGTATCGCGTGCCGTTGGGCGCGAGCCGCACCCGGTTGCCGATGCGTTCGAACAGCGTCACGCCGAGGAATGCCTCCAGCCGGCCGATCTGGCGACTGACGGCGCCTTCGGTGCGCGCCAGCTCGTCGGCGGCGCGGGCGAAGCTGCCGTGTCGGGCCGCCGCCTCGAAGGCCAGGAGCGCGGAATTGCTCGGGATCTTGCGTCGCATCGGAGTCTCGCCGGTCGGAGCGCGTTCGACCGTCAGCTTGATCAAATATCACTGAAGGCTGACTTTAAGTCGATATCTACGCGGAAAACAGCAGATTAGCATTACGTCACTGCACTGAATATCCCGTATTCGAAGCGCAGGATGCCGATCCGTCACACAGGACAATCCGATGATCTACACCGTGGAATGCACCTTCGCCGACCCTGCCGGCGAAGCCGAATGGAACGACTTCTACAGCCTCGAAAAGCTGCCGGCCCTCATCTCGGTCAGCGGCTTTCACACGTCGCAGCGTTTCAAGGCGATCGGCGCCGGCTGCCCCGTTTATCTGGCCGTTCACACGATCGATGGTCTCGGCGTGCTGACCGGCGATGAGTATCGGCGCAAAGGCGGCGGCAATTTCGCGCGCTGGCAGCAACACATCACCGACTGGCACCGCAATCTCTACAGCGATATCGGTCGTGCGCCGGCGGTCAATGCCGACGAACTGCTCGCGCTGAGCGCCAGCGGACCCGACCCGTTGATCGGATTGGGCCTGAAGCCGCTGGCCATGCAGGCCGTGGCGCTGGAGCGGTATCCGGCGCGCCGCTGGCTCGCGGTCCTGCCGCGGAGCGATGCCCCTGTCGCCGGGAACGTGCCGGCCGGCCTCGACCTGTACGCGCCGATCACGGAGCAACTCGCAAAAGGGGCCCGCGATGCCTAACGTGACTTTCCATATCGATGCACGGCGCATGCCGCCTGACGCACGCCTTGACGAACTTTCCGGCGACTGCATCGAACTCTGTACGGATGTTCTTCAGGCAGAGCCGCGGAACGTCCACGTCATCTACGTGGCGGTTCGGCACGGATGCGGGCATCCCGTTTTCGCGGAAATCCGGTATCGCGAGGCGTCGCTTCGCTCGCCCGCGGTCATGCATGCATTCATGGAGGCGCTGGATCGCGCCGTCGTGCGCCGCACGGGCCTGACGGCACGCATCCGTTGTTTCGGTCATGCCGAGCCGAACCTTCACGCCCGAAACTAGCCACTCCGGAGAAGCATGGTGTCCAACATGACGTTTCCCGGCCGGCGTGTCGGGGATTTCACGATCACCGCGATCAGCGACGGCTACCTCACGGCCAGCCTCGATGTCCTGTCGAATATCGACGTGGCCGATGCTGCCGGGATGCAGCGTGCGGCCGGCCAGCAGCAGCCGTCCGCCGTGCATATCAATTGCTACGTGGTGCGCGGCGCGGGCCGCACGATTCTCGTCGACGCAGGGGCTGGCGGCATCAAACAATGGGGCGGCCGCCTGAAGGACAATTTGCGGCTCGCCGGTATCGATCCTGCCGCGATCGACAGCGTCCTGCTCACGCACGCCCATCCCGATCACGTCGGCGGGCTCGTGAATGGGGCCGGACAGGTTGCGTTTCCGAATGCGGAGCTGGTCGCGCATCGGCGCGAGGTCGAATTCTGGCGGGACGATGGCAACCTGAGCCGCGCCAGCGAGCGCGCCCGCGGCAATTTCCGGATCGCGCGTCAGGTATTCGACGCTTACGGCGACGCGCTTCGGGTCTTCGATGCAGGCGAGGTGCTGCCGGGGATCGCGGCCCTACCGCTGCCGGGGCATACCGACGGACATACCGGATACGTGCTCGAATCCGGCGATCAGGGCCTGCTCGTGTGGGGCGATATCGTGCATTTTCCGCACATCCAGATCAAGCGGCCGGACGTGTCGATTGCGTTCGACCACGATGCGTCGCAGGCGGTGGCGACGCGTTCGCGGCTGCTCGACCGGGTCAGCTCGGAACGGCTGCTGATCGCCGGCATGCATTTGGGAGAAGCGGGGTTCGCGCGAATCAGGAGAACGAACGGCGAATACGGCCTGTTTTACGAGACCGACGCGTGACGCGATGCCGGCGACCGGCGGGCGATGGTGAAGGACGCGTGGGAAAACGTTTGGCGGACCGCCGCGCACCCGCGCGACGCGTCGGTCGACGAGATTCGTTCGAGGTCCGGCGACGGCCGGTAGCCGCGCTGCTTCCGCCTCTCTCTGTCGCAATCGTCCAGATTCGCGTCGCGTGCGGATAAAAGCCGCCCGTTTCCCGCGCCGTTAACGTGTTCGCAGCCCCGCGCCGCGCATTGCGCGATGGCGCGCGTCGTTCGTGTTCCGGAATTCACCTCCGCCGCTGGCCGTGCCGGGCCGGCTCAAGGGAACGTCATGCGAAAACAACTCACTATCCGTGGTGGCCTCCTCGCGACCATCGCCGGCTATACCGTGCTGCTCGTGCTGGTGGTCGGCGCCTGCATCGCGGCCCTCTACATGGGCAACGGCTCGCTCGAGGCGATGTATCGCGACGATACCGCGTCGCTGCTGCACCTGAAGACCAGCTCCGAGCGCATGCTCGTGCTGCGCGAACGCATGAGCGACGTTGCGCAGATCATCAGCGCCGGCCAGCCCGCGAAGGCCGAAGTCGCGCAGCTCCACACGCTGCTCAGGCAGAGCAACGACGAACTGGACGCGTACGCGCGTCTGCACGCGCGCGACGCCGGCGAACAGGCGCTGTTCGACACGCTGCAGACCCATCGTCGCGCACTGCTCGACCGCGTGTTCCTGAAGGCGCTGTCGCAGCTCGACGGCGACGACGCATTCAACTTTCTCGACACGCAGCGCACCGCGCCGCCCGCGCTGTTCGCGGCCTACCAGGCGGCGATCGACGCGCTCGAATCGTTCCAGGTCACGCGCCAGAAGGCGCGCTACGATGCGGCCGGCGTCAATTTCCACCGAATCGTGTGGGGGATGGGCGTGGTCGCGGTGCTGGCGCTCGTCGTCGGCTTCGTTGCGCAGCGCGTGCTTGCGAAAGCGATCATCGAGCCGATCAACCTCGCGGTCGATCAGTTCGAGAAAATCTCGAAAGGCGACCTGACCGGCGCGGTCGTCGTGCCGGGCGAGAACGAGATGGCGTATCTGCTGAACGCGCTGAAGCGGATGCAGGACGGCCTCGTCGATACCGTGAGCCAGGTGCGCGCGAGCACCGAGACGATCGTCGGCGACGTGCGCACGATCGCGAGCGGCAACGTCGACCTGTCCGCGCGCACCGAGCAGCAGGCCGTATCGCTGCAGCAGGCGGCCGCGAGCGTCGAGCAACTGACGGCGGCCGTGCGCCAGAACGCGGACAACGCGCGCGATGCGCGCACGTACGTCGAGGGCGCGGCCGGCATCGCGTCGCGCGGCGGCGAAGCGATGCAGCGCGTCGTCGAGACGATGTCCGAAATCTCGCAGAGCTCCACGCGCATCTCCGGCATCGTCGGCGTGATCGAGAGCATTGCGTTTCAGACGAACATTCTCGCGTTGAACGCCGCCGTCGAAGCCGCGCGCGCGGGCGAGCAGGGGCGCGGGTTCGCGGTCGTCGCGACCGAGGTGCGCGGGCTCGCGCAGCGCTGTGCCGCCGCGGCGAAGGAAATTCGCGAGCTGATCGGCCATTCCGCGCGACGCGTCGAAGACGGCAGCGGCCTCGTCGCGCTGGCCGGCTCGGCGATGGCCGAGCTCGTCGCGGCGGTCGAGCGCGTCAACGCGATCATGGGCGAAACCAGCCAGGCATTCGACGAGCAGTCGTCGGGCATCGAACAGGTGAACGCCGCGGTGATCCAGATGGAGCAGACGATGCAGCGCAATGCCGCGCTGGTCGAGGAGGCGGCGGCCGCGGCGCTGTCGCTCGACGAACAGGGCGCGCGGCTGAGCGCGGCGGTCGCGCAGTTCCGTCTGCGCGAAGCGGCGCTCGCGTGACGGGCCGCCCGGGACTCAAAGCGACCGGGCCTTCGTCTCCGGCAGCAGCAGCACCGCCAGCAGCACCACGCCATAGGCCGCGCCGGCGAAGATCGCGATCGCGGACGCGAGCCCCAGCGAATGGCTCAGCACGCCGACGAGGCTCGGAAACAGCGCGCCGATGCCGCGGCCGAAGTTGTACGTGAAGCTCTGCGCATTGCCGCGTACGGTCGACGGATACAGTTCCGTCAGGTATGCGCCGACCCCGCTGAAGATCCCGCAGGACGAGAAGCCCAGCGGAAAGCCAAGCCACAGCATCTGCGCATTCGAAAGCGGAAGCGTCAGGTACAGGCACACCGACGCGAGCGACAGCACCGAGAACAGCATGAAGTTGCGTCGGCGCCCCCACCAGTCGGACAGATACGCGCCGACGACATAGCCGCAGAACGACCCGACGACGATCACGAACAGGTACGCGCCGGTGTCGAGCACGGACAGGTGCCGCTCGATCTTCAGGAAGGCCGGCAGCCACGTGGACATCGCATAGAAACCACCCTGGATGCCGGTGCACAGCAGCGCGGCCAGCACGGTGCGGCGCGCGTGCGAACGCGAGAAGATCGTCCACACCGACGGCTGGCCCGCGCCTTGCCGGCGCGCGGCGTCGGCCTGCACGAACGCTTCCGGCTCCGCCACGTGCTTGCGCACATACAGCACGAGCAGCGCCGGCACGATGCCGACCCAGAACAGGCTGCGCCACGCGAGCGACTCGGGCAGCACCGAGAACGCGATGCCGTAGAGCACCGCCGCGCAGCCCCAGCCGACGGCCCAGCCGCTCTGCACGAGGCCGACCGCCTTGCCGCGATGGGCCGGTGCGACGGTCTCGCCGATCAGCACGGCGCCCACCGCCCATTCGCCGCCGAAGCCGAGTCCTTGCAGCGCGCGCAGCACGAAAATCTGTTCGAAGTCCTGCGCGAAGCCGATCGCGAGCGTGCAGACCGAGAACCACAGGATCGTGCCTTGCAATACCTTGACGCGCCCGTAGCGGTCCGCGAGGATGCCGGCGATCCACCCGCCCACCGACGAGAAGATCAGCGTCACGGTGCTCAACAGCCCGGCCTTGCCGCGATCGAGACCCCACAGGTCGATCAGCGAGGCCAGCACGAAACTGAACACCATGAAATCGAACGCATCGGTCGCCCAGCCGGCGAATGCGGCCTTGAAGGCGCGCTTGCCGGCCGGATCGAGTTCCGCGTACCAGGACGAGCGCCGTGCGGCGCCCAGCGATGCTTGATCGGCTTGTCTCGTTGTCGTCATCGTTCTTGTTCGCCAGGTAGGAACGCCGCTATCGAAGCGCGGCAACCGAGGTGCGGGCGGCGAGCGCGCGCAGCACGACGTCCGGCGTGGCGGGGGCTTCGCGGATGCGCACGCCGGTTGCATGATGAATCGCATTCAGGATGGCCGCCGCCGTCGGAACCAGCGCCGGCTCGCCGATGCCTTTCGCGCCGTACGGGCCGATAGCCGTCGGCGCCTCGATGAAGATCGACTGCACGTCGGGCATGTCGTGCACCGTCGGAATCACGTAGTCGTGCAGATTGTTGCCCTCGCCGGGGCGGTACTTCTCCATCAGCGCCATGCCGATGCCTTGCGCGACCGCGCCTTCGATCTGGCCTTCGAGCAGTGTCGGATTCACCATCCTGCCGACGTCGTGCGCGGCCACGACCTTCACCACGCGCACGCGCCCGCTGTCGCAATCAACCGCGACTTCCGCCATTTGCGCGCCGAACGCGTAGGTCGCGTACGGCGTGCCTTGCCCCGCCGCATCGAGCGACGTGGTGGGCGGATCGAAGCTTTCCTCGGCCGCGATCGCGTAGCCGTGCGCGTCGACCGGCAGCGCACGCAGATCGAGCGGACGGCCGTCGACGGCGATGCCGCACGCATCGGCCGAAATGCGCGCATCGGAAGCCGCGCCGGCGAACGCGAGCAGCCGGCGGCGCAGCATCGTGCCGGCGAGAAAGGCGGCGCGACCGGTGACGAGGGTCTGGCGCGACGCCGACGTGCGGCCGCAATCCGGCGACAGTGCGGTGTCCGGCCCGACGAAGTGCAGGCGGTCGACCGGCACGCCGAGTGCGTCGGCGGCGATTTGCGGAATGACGGTGTTCGCGCCCTGGCCGGCGTCCACCGCGCCCTGGTGCAGGACGATCGTGCCGTCGGGCCGGATGCCGAAGCGCACGGTCGACGGGTTCGGCAACGCGGTGTTGCCGCAGCCGTAGAAGAAGGCGGCCACGCCCACGCCGTGGCGCAGATGCCCCGGCGACGCCGCATTGAGCGTCGCGAGCCGCGCGTGTGCGTCGCGCCACGCGGGGCGCAGCGCATCGAGGCACGCGACGAGCCCCACGCTGTCGTCGAGCACCTGGCCCGTCGGCAGCGCGTCGCCGGGCCGCAGCGCGTTCATCGCGCGGAATTCGAGCGGATCGATGCCGGTCGCGAACGCGAGCTCGTCGATCAGCTGTTCCTGCGACATCGTCGTCTGCGGCACGCCGAAGCCGCGAAAGGCGCCGGCCGGCGTGACGTGGGTATGAATCGTGCGCGAGCGCGCCGTGTAGTGGGGAATCACGTACGGCCCCCCGGCATGCACGGGCACGCGGTTCGCGACGGCCGTTCCCCACGACGCGAACGCGCCGGTGTTGTAGTCGCCGTCGAACGTCACCGCGCGCAGCCGGCCGTCGGCATCGGCCGCCATGCTGGACGTGATGCGCGCCGGATGGCGCTTGGTCGACGTGGCCATCGATTCCTCGCGCGAGAACACCATCGCGACGGGCCGCCCGAGATGCCACGCCGCGATCGCGAGCAGCGGCTGGACCGTCATGTCCAGCTTGCCGCCGAAGCCGCCGCCGACCGCCGTCGCGACGACGCGCACCTGTTCGGGCGGGATCGCGAGAATGCGCGCGAGATCGGCGCGATGCGGATGCGGCGCTTGCGTCGACGAATGAATCTCGACGGTGTCGCCCACGCGTCTCGCCCAGCCGGCCTCCGGTTCGAGATACGCATGCTCGACGAAACTCGATGCGAACGTGGCCGTGACGACGTGGCGGGCGTCCCGTAACGCGCGCTCGGCATCGCCGCGGCGCACGAGCCCCTCGATCAGCACGTTGCCGGGGCGATCGGCGTGCAGTTGCGGGCTGTCGTCACGCCTCGCATCGTCGACCGCGAGAACCGGCTGCAGCGGTTCCCACCGCACCGGAAAGCGATCGAGGTCGAGCGCGGCGATCGCCGCGCGCTCGCCGACCACCAGCGCGACCGCTTCGAGATGGTGGCGCGCCTCGTGCTCCGCCAGCACGGGCTGGTCCGCATACGGGGTCGCGACGCCGTGCACGTTGAGGCCGGGCACGTCGGCGTGCGTGAGGACGCGATGCACGCCCGGATGCGCGTCGACGAATGCGGCGAGGTCGCCGAACGTGAAACGCGCGCGGTGATGCGGACAACGCACGGCGCGCAGGAACAGGCTGTCGGCCGGATACGCATCCGCGCCGAAGCGCTGGCTGCCGTCGACTTTCCCGGGGCCGTCGAGGCGCGTGAGCGGGACGCCGACGGACGGCCCTTCGGCCGGCGCGGGCGTCCGGCCGCGCGCGGCCGCCCCGCAGCCGACCTCGGTCACGGCATCGACGATCTTCTGGTAACCCGTGCAGCGGCACAGCACGCCGTCGATCGCGGCCCGCGCGCTCGCACGGTCGGTGACTTCGCCGGCGTCGATCGCGGCCGCCGCCGCGGTGAGCATGCCCGGCGTGCAAAAACCGCATTGCACCGCCTGATGGGCGAGCAACGCGTCCTGCAGGCGGCTGCCGCACCGCGTGCCGTCGGCCAGGCCTTCGACCGTGACGATGCGGCGCCCCGCGACCTGCGCGACGGGAATCAGGCACGCGTAGCGCGCCTCGCCGTCGACGATCACCGTGCAACTGCCGCAATCGCCCTGGCGGCACCCTTCCTTGGTGCCGAACTGGCGCAGGTCCGCGCGCAGGTGGTCGATCAGCCGCTGCGCGCGGTCTGCCGGCAGGCCGCGCCGCGTACCGTTGAGTTCGAACCAGTCCGGCTCGGGGCGAGCCGGAGCGCTGTCGTCCGCTGTCGTATCGCGTACGTCGGCAAGCGGGTCAGGCGGGGAGTGGGCCACGGGCGTTCTCCTCGATGCAGCATGTGAAGGCGCGCGACACGGCCAGCCGCGCGAGATGAAGGCGATGCACTGCCGTCGCGCGGCAGTCGTCGACCGGCGTCAGCTCCGCGAGCGGCGCCGCTGCGATCGTGTCGGCCAGGTCGTCGCACCGGCGGCCGGCCAGCGCGGCCTCGAGCGCCCGCATCCGGCGCGCGACGCCGGATGCGCCGCCCACGGCGACGGCCGCTGCCGCTATCGTGCCGGCGGCATCGACGCGCAGCCGCGCGGCAGCCGATACGACGGCGATCGCCGGGCCGTCGCGATTCGTGTATTTGATGAACGACGTGCGATCGTGCACGGGCGGTTGTACGAACAGCACGGCAACCAGCAGTTCGTCCGCATCGCGCGCGACCACGCGGTTGCCGAGCAGGAATTCGGCCAACGGCAAGCACCGCACGCCGCGCACGCTCGCCAGTTCGACGTGCGCGTCGAGCGCGAGCAGCGCGGGGATGCCGTCCGCGACCGGCGACGCGTGGCACACGTTTCCGCCGATCGTTCCCTGCACCCGAATCTGCCGCGGCCCGATGGTGGCGGCGGCTTCCGTGAGCGCCGTCGGCAGCCATGCCGTGCGCGCGATCGCGGCCCACGTGCTGGCCGCGCCGATCCGGACGACGTCGTCGCGCAGCGCGATGCCGTGCAGCGCGTCGATGCGGCTGACGTCCAGCCATGACGACCGGGCAGGCACGAGCGCGAGCTCCGCGAAGACGTCCGTGGCCCCGCACACGATGCGCGGCCGCGGTTCGGCGGCGAGCGCGCCGAGTACTTCGTCGAGGGTGTGGGCGCGAAGATAGTTCATCACGACGGTGTGGGAATCTTCATGATTACGCGCGCCGATCTCGGCACGCAACGCATTCAATCGCCGGTCGATGCATCCTTGCGGACGACCCGCAGCACGCTGTCGATCACGAACGCTTCCCAGCGGCGCATGGCATCCGGCGCGTTCAGTTCCTCGCCGAGGAATGCGGACAGCGTATAACGGTTCGACGTATAAAAATACGCGGCCGAAATGATCAGCAGGAATACGTCGCGCGCGTTCAACCCGCTGCGGAACAACCCCTGTTCGACACCGCTGTCGAGAATCCGTGTGACGATCTGCACCGCGTGCGACGAATATTCGCCGCGCCGCTCGAGCTTCGACAAGTGCTTGCCCTGGTGCAGGTTCTCGGTATTGAGCAGCGTGATGAAATCGGGATTGCGCCAATAGTAGTCCAGTTTGAAGCGGATCACGGACTTCAGCGCTTCGACGGGATCGGAAGGATCGGGCGCCATCCTGAGCTCCGCCTCGTCCATCCGCCGGTAGATGCCCTCGAGCACCGCGACGAACAGCCCCTCCTTGCTCCCATAGTAGTAGTAGATCATCCGGTCATAGGACTTCGCCAGCCTGGAAATCCGCTCCACGCTGCCGCCTTCGTAGCCGTAGCGCGCGAACACCTTGGTCGCCGCGCGCAGGATCTTGTCGCGGGTTTCCTGTGCCGCTGCCTCCCGGACACCGGTTCCGCGCACCGCCTTGCCTTTTGCTGCCTGAGTCATACCGTTCCTACACCGGCACGGCCGTATGGCCATGCCGCATGAAAATACCCGAGATGGCGGCATTCCTTGAATTTGATACAGGGAACGCTACATGAATGTGAGGATTCTACTGATCTCGCGAGCGGTGCGCAACAAAAGATAAATATCGATATAAATCAATGCTTTATCGTTGTGGTTTGGGGGTGGTTGGCCGCCGGACAACGCACCGGAAACGTATCTTCACATTTTTATTTCGAGAAAGTGCTGCTAACATTCGTTTGTGGAGTACTCACTACATGAAACATAGAATTCAGGTCGGACGAGGCCGAAATCCGGTACGCGGGAGATAGACGCATGAACAACGAACTCGACGATTCCTGCAGCGCTTTCGCTGCGCGGACGGTGTGGAAATCGGCCGCCGACGCGGCCGGTCCCGACATGAGCCCGGTCCTCGACGAACTGATGGGTCGATCGCTGCTCGCGCCGGACATGCACGTGTTGCGTCACGTGTCGCGCGCGATGGCCGACGAGGTGCCGCCGGCGGCGCGCATCGGCGCGCTGCTCGATGCCGCGATGCACGGCGCGGCGGCCACGTGGGGGGCGATCGCGGTCCTGCGCGAAGGCGGCTGGGAGCGGGCCGCCGACGCGACCGCGCCGAATGCGCCGCGCCGGGAGCGACCGCCGGCCGATCGACTGCCGGTTCCGATCGTCGCCGCCGCCGTGCACCTGCGCAACGGGCTCGTGCTGCGCGATGCCTGCGCGGCCGACCAATGGCGCACCGACGACTACGTGCGCCGGCGCAAGCCGCGCGCGGTGATCTGCGTGCCGATCCGATGCAACGGCGCATTGCTCGGTGCGCTGTATCTCGAACACGGCGACTTGCCGGGCATCTTCACGCCGGCGAAGGTCGCGCTCGTGGAGATGATCGCGCTGCACGCGGGGTTCGTCCTGGAGAACCTGCGGTTGCGCGACGAGCTTGCCGTGCAGCACGCGCGGCTGTCCACGATGGAAGCGGCGATGCGCGACGCACAGTCCGAGATGGATCGCGTCGGCCGGCTCACCGCGTACGGCGAGCTGGCGGCGTCGATCGTGCACGAGGTCGCGCAGCCGGTCACGGCGATCGACACGTCCGCGCGCGCCGGGCTGAACTGGCTCGATCGCGGCGTGCCGAATATCGACGCGGCCCGCGAGATGCTCGCGCACATCTGCGCATGCGCGGTGCGTGCGCGGACCATCATCAGCGCGTTGCGCGCGAAGGCGCGGCAGGCGGCGCCGGTGTTCGCCGAGTTCGATCTCGCGGATGCACTGCGCGAGACGGCCGACATCCTGGAAAGCACGCTCGACGCGATGAAGGTGCGTTTGCGGATCGACGGATGCGCGGCGCCGCTGCCGATGCACGGCGAACGCACGCAGTTGCAGCAGGCGATCATCAGCCTGCTGATGAACGGCGCCGAGTCCATGCTGCGCACGCCCGAGCACGAGCGTGTCATCGTACTGACGTGCGAGTCGGACCGGAACCGGGTGTGCATCCGGATCGACGATCGCGGCGACGGCTTCGATCCGCAGCTGGCCGCGCGTCTCTTCGAGCCGCTGTTCACCACGAAGCCGCACGGAATGGGCATGGGATTGTCGATCTGCAAATCCATCGTCGACGCGCATCACGGTCAGCTCGCGCTGACGCCGCGGCAGGACGGCGGAACGCGGGCAACGGTGACGCTTCCGCTGTTTCCGATGTGAGCGCGCCTGGTTCGACTGCGAGCGGATGCACATGAACGGACCGGATGCCTATACCAACGTATGCGATACCTCATGCCGATGCATCACCCCGAACACCTGCAGATGCTATGGAGCGCGTCGACGCATCCCCTTATGCTCGATCCACCGGTACACGGATCGCAACGGCGACGGTTCCGCGGCATGCGTCGTGCCCGATGCGCGAAGCTGCGCACGCGCGATCCGTTCGCATCGTGACGATGCAGGTCACCGGCACATGCGTAGTGGTCGACTCGATACCAGACATCCAAGGAATCCATCATGAAACTCCGACACATCGTCGTAACCGGCGGCCTGGCCGTCGTCCTGATCGCAGGCGTCAACCTGCGCGCGTTCGCCGACGAGCGGCTCGATACGGCCGGCGCGAACGCCGCGGTCACGTCGACGCCGGCGGCCGGCACGTCGAAGAAGGCGGTACGGGCAGCCAACCGCACGTTCTCGCGCACGGTCGAGAAGGCGTTGTACCGGACGAAGGGGCTGGAAGGCATGCCGATCGCGGTGTTCGGCAACGCGGCGACCGGACGCGTCACGCTGTCGGGCCAGATCACGAGCGAAGACCAGGATCGTCTGGCGGTGGAGGCGGCGCGCAAGGTGCGCGGCGTCACGTCGGTCAACAGCCGGCTCACGCTGCGCGAGGAAGGCGGCGCCTGAGCGACGCGCGGGCGCATCGCCGGCGGCATGCGTGCGCCCGCTTTCATACGACTGACCCGATCGGTGGGAGAAAGGGTGATGGCGACACTGCCTGAAGCAGACATCATGATTCGCACGTTGATCAATGTCCTCCATCCTTCGCTGGAGCAACGCGACGTGTGCCTGCAGGCGCAGCGCACGCGATACAAGTCGCGTCGCCTCGGCTTGCGCCTGGACGACGACGATCGCGCATTCGCGCGAGACGAGCCGCTTTCCGCGATCGCGGTGATCGAGCGCCTTTCGTCGTCGTTGATCAGCGTGTCATGGAGCGATGCGCGTTCGGGGCGATACACCGAGCAGATCTGGTGCAGGAGCCGCGCACGCGCGCCGGCGGTCTGCGCGTTGACGGGGCGCGCGATCGAGCGCGGTGACCGCGTGTTTCGTCCGCGCGCGAGCGATGTCTGCCTGAGTGCCAATCGGCAGCGCATGATCCTCGCCGCGACCATTGCGCCATGCAGCGACGCACCGGTGCACGACGCGGTCGAGAGGGTCGAGGCGGCCGCGTGACGGGCCTAGGCCGCATCGACCGTCACGACGATCAGGGACACGCCGCGAAGGCGCTCGGCCAGATCGAAATGGACGGGGCGCCCGCGCCACCAGCGCGCGATTCCGCTGCGGGCCCGGTGCCCGACGACGACGAGGTCGGCGCGCGTCGTCATCGCATGTGCGGCGACGGCATCGGCCGCACGTCCGAAGCGCACGAAGCCGCGCGCGACGATGCCGTCGTCGGCGAGCGTGCCGAGCGCGCGTTGCAGTTCGTCGCGGGCGAACTCCTCGAGACGACGGTGCGCGAGATCGCTGAGCAGCCCGGCCGACTGCGCGTTCGCGGTTGCCGGGTCGACCACGGCCACGACGTCGACCGCGGCGGACAGCGCGCGCGACAGCGCCGAACATCGCGCGAGCGCGGCCTGGGCCTCATCGGTTCCGTCATAGACGAGTAGCATCCTGGAGAGCGCTGACATGTGGGTTTCGAGTCGTGAAGGGTCGGGTGCCTCCGTCGTCGCGGAAGCGCTTGCCTACACTGAACACGCGACGCGCGCGGTTTATTCCGCGGCCGGTCGTGCAAGCCGCGCGTGCGCCGTGCCGGATGCATCGAGCGCGACGCGAATCGCTTTGCGCGCCCGCGATATCCGGCTCATGATGGTGCCGACCGGGACGTCCAGTGCGGCGGCGGCTTGCCGATAGCTGAGTCCGTCGATGCTCACGAGCAGCAGCGCGCTGCGCTGCGATGCCGGCAACCGCTCGACGGCGGCGAGGATCTGGCCGACGGCGACGCGCGTCTCGGATGCGGCGCGCGGATCGGCGACCGTCTCCGCCGCTGCGTGGCTCCATTCGAGCAGCAGGCGATCGCGATGATTGCGCCGGCGCAGTTCGTTGAGCCAGATCGAATGGATGATCGAGAAGACCCAGCTGACGGGCGATGTGCCGGCCCGCAACTGATGCGCGCGTTCGAGGGCGCGAAGGCAGGCGCGCTGCACGAGCTCGTCCGCGTCGTGTCGATTCGCGGTCAACCGCATCGCGAACGACCGCAGGCGCGGCAGCAGGTCGGGAAGCATCGTTGCAAGTTCGGTTCGCTTCATGGGAAGGCGGCGTGCCCGAAGTCGCGGGGGCAACGCGGTGACGGCGCGGATGCCGGCGGTGCGCGCCGGTACCCGGCCGGTTGGCAGGACGGGCGATCAATGCCCGGAATAGAGCTTCCTGAGCGCGTCGAGCTCGCCGTTCCGACGCGCGAGCGCGAGCTCGTGGCGGACTTCCGAGCGGGTCTTCGGCATCGCGGCGACGGGCGCCCATTGCGTGGCAGCCGGTGCGTCGTAACCGGCGGCGGCCGATTCGGCGGGGGACGCGGCGTACACCGATGCGGTGGTTGCAAGGGCGGCGAGCACGAAGGTGATTTTCGAGGCATTCATGTGAATCTCCTGGAGCGGGATGGATGGGAACGTCGTCGCGGCACCCGATGGCGACGCCCGAATGCGGCCGCCGCGTCGTGGTTGGCGTCAGGTGCCGCCGTGTGTGTATTGAGCGCCTGGCAGGTATCTCGCATGTGTCCGGTGCGCGCCGTTTTGCAAGGTCATGTATCGATGCGAAAACCCGATACATGCGGATACAGATGCGCGCGACGGCGGGCGCAAGCGGAGCGGGTCGGGCAGGCGCCGTTCGCGTTCGTCTGCGCGCTGGCGCCGCCGTACGCGCGAGTGCCGCGCGCGTGACGAAGTCGAGGCGGGGCATGAACCGCGGGTGCGCGGCCCGCGGTTGCCGCGGCGGAGGGCGGCTGGAATAATCCGCGGGGGGTGCGTGTTTTCAAGGGTGCCGCGCGCCGCGCGGCGTGCGTCGCGATGCCGTCGAACCGACCGCGGCCGCTCCAGCACATTCACAAGCGAAGAATTGCAATGCCCGAGATCAGAATGCCAAACGTGGCGCCTTCATCCGGAGACCAAAGCGGCCGTGTCGTCTACGTCGTCGACGACGACGAATTCGTGCGGGCCGCGTTGACCGGCCTGCTGCGCTCGATCGACCTGGAGGTGCACGCATTTGCGTCGACCGAAGCATTTCTCGCGGCGCCGAAGGGCAGCGGCCCGTCGTGCCTCGTGCTCGACGTGCGGTTGCGCGGGCAAAGCGGGATCGCGTTCCAGAAGTCGCTGGTCGAGAACGGCGGTCCGCAGATGCCGATCATCTTCATGACGGGGCACGGCGACATCGCGATGACGGTGAAGGCGATGAAGGCGGGCGCGGTGGATTTCCTGACCAAGCCGTTTCACGACCAGGAAATGATCGATGCAGTGGTGGCGGCGCTTGAGCGCGACGCGAAGCGCCTGGAGGCCAGCCAGTCGCTGCTCGACCTGCGCGCATGCTGGGAATCGCTGACGCCGCGCGAACGCGAGGTGCTGCAACACGTCGCGACGGGGCTGATGAACAAGCAGGTGGCGGGGAACATGGGCATTGCGGAGATCACGGCGAAGATCCATCGCGGCCAGGCGATGCGAAAGATGAAATGCCGTTCGGTCGCCGAACTGGTGCGCAAGATGAGTGCGCTCGGCATCGAGCTGCCCGCCGGCGATTAGCGTGAACCGGCCCGGGCCGAGCGCGGTCGGCGCAAGGTCGACCCATACGTAGATATGGTGGCGGCGCGGCAGCGCGCGGGTATGCTGGCGATCTGGATCGCAGTATGTGGGACGGGCCGGTCCGTTCCCCTCGCCATCAGCACGGATGCCTCTTTCACTCTCAGCCACCGATCTCGTAGCGATTGTCGACGACGACCCGTTCGTGCGCGCCGCCGTGAGAAGCCTCGTGCGGTCGCTGGGCGGGAACGCGTGCGAGTTCGCGTCGGGAGCGGCATTCCTCGCGTCGGACGTGTCGCGCCGCGCGGGTTGCCTGATCTGCGACGTCCAGATGCCGGCGATGGACGGCATCGACCTGCTGGCGCGAATCGACGCGCTGGGCCTGCGCATTCCTACCCTGTTCGTCACGGCGTTCGCGACGGCGCGCGAACGCGAGCGCGTGCGCGCGAGCACCGCGCTGTGCCTGCTGGAAAAGCCGCTCGATGCGCGGGAGCTCGAAACGTGGCTCGCGCGCGCGCTCGGTTGCGTCTGATCGGCGGCCGTGCCGCGCTGCCAACCTAAACCTTCGTAGGGGATGAATGGCCGCTTGTTTGATGGTGCGCGGCCCCGCTGCGTGTTTTCATCTGTCTCGTACCGTCCGCGGCGACGGCGACAGGAGAACCAAGATGGCGAACTTTCCGACTTTATCGTCAGAAGCCTTGTTTGAGTCCAGGCTCACGCGCGCGCTGCGCACCCTCGTCCGCACGATCTTCGCGCATGCGCGCGAGTTCGTCGTCTGGCCGGTGCGCTTCATGCTCGCAACCGGTGTGCTGCTGGCTGCGGCGGCGATGTACGACGTGCGCGCGATGCTCGCGCGCACGTGGCAGACGGCGGCGACGCACGAGCTGTTGATCGCCGCTGCATTCGCGGGCCTGGTTGCACTGGTCGCGGCGGTACTGGGGCTGAAGCTGCTCCGCCTGATGAGACTGGACGCGACCGTCGGCCGCCTGGCCGATGCGATCGGGGACAACGGCATCGAATCGCTGCCCGACACGTTGATCCAGCGTGGTGCGCCGTCGGTGGCGAAACTCGCGCGCGCGATCGACGGCGCGCACCGCCAGCACGCCGAGCGCATGACGGAATTGCTGCACGTGCTGGCCGCCTATGCGCATGATCTGCGTACGCCGCTCACGCGGTTGATGCTGCGCAGCGGGATGCTGGAGGACGGCGCGTTGCGCGACGCGATCGAGCGCGATCTGGCGGAGATGAATGAGCTCGTCGAGGCGAGCCTTGTGTGCGCACGGCTGCAATGCAGCGTGCCGGAGCCGCCGCGCCGCGTCGACGCCGATGCGCTGCTCGGTGCGCTGGTCGGCAACTATCGCGACGCCGGCCAGCGCATCGGCCTCGACGGACGCGTGGGCCTTCCGCTCGTGACCTTCCCGCATGCGCTGCGCCGTGTGCTCGTCAACCTGATCGACAACGCATTGCGTTATGGGGACGACGTTCGCGTATGCGTGCAGGTCGACGCGCGGCGCGTGATGCTGACGGTCGTGGATTCCGGGCCGGGCATCGTGCCGGCGGAGCTCGAGGCGGTGTTCAAGCCGTGGTACCGCGCGCCGCAGACGGCCGCGCGTGCGCCGGGCTCGGGGCTCGGGCTCGCGATCGCGCGTCGGTTGACGCGGGCGATGCAGGGCGAACTGCAATTGAACAATCGCAGCACCGGCGGCCTCGAGGCGACAGTGACGCTGCCGCTTGCGGTCGCGTGAGCCGATACGGCATGTCGAAACGAACAGGGGGCGTGATGGCCGGTGCGGATACGATGTCCCCGCGCGTCGCGTCGTTCGTGCTGCTCGGCGCGCTGCTGACCGCGTGCGGATACGGCGCGACGTTCCTGCTGTCGATGCATTTCCGCTCGGCGGGCGGGGGCGAGATCGATACCGGCATCGCGCTCGTCCAGGCGCTGGTCGGTGCGCTGCTCGGCCTGCCGCTCGTCGCGTGGCTGGCCCGCTGGATCGGCACGGCCCGCACCACCGCGCTGGCCGCGCTGATGGTCGGCGCGGGCGTCGTCGGCTTCGCGCTGATCGGGCGCACCGGCTCGTTGAGCGCCGTGCCCGGGCTGCTCGTCGGAGTCGGCTGGGGCGGCTTCTATCTGGCCGCGCCGATGATGCTCGCCGAGCGCACCACCGATCACGAGCGCGAGCGCTGGTTCCTGCGGTTCGGGTCGTTCCAGATGGCCGGCGTCGGCGGCGGGCCGGCGGTTGCGGCGCTCGCGATACGCAACTGGCACTGGACGACCGGCACCGTGTTTTGCACCGTCGGCGGCTTGTGCGCGATGGCCGCGCTGATGCTCGAGTATTTCGGCCGCCTGTCGCCGGCGTCGCCGCCGGCCGCACGGCCGGCGCGCGACCGGTGGGTTCGCGAGATGGCGGCGATCGCCCGCACGAACGCGATCTATCCGATCGCCATCATCGCGCTCGGCTCGAGCGTGTTCTCGGGGCTGATGACGTTCCAGATGTCGATGGCGACGGAAACCGGCGTGAAGGCCGGAACGTTCTTCGGCCTGTATTCGGCGACGGTCGTCATCATTCGCTGGCTGCTCGGCGCGCTCGTGATCCGGATGCGCGTCGACGCGACCACGCAGATCCTCCTCGGCTTCATGATCCTGAGCGTCGCGGTGACGTTCGCGGTGCCGCACAACGCGCTGCTTCACTCGGCCAGCGCCGTGCTGCTCGGCACCGGCTACGGCCTGATCTATCCGATCGTGCAGGCGCAAGCCGTCAACAGCGCGCACACGCGGCACCGGCACGCGGTGCTCACGTGGTTCGTCGCGTCCTATTTCGTCGGCGTGTTCGGCTTCCCGGCGCTCGGCAGCCTGGTGCTGGTCAACCTGGGCCGGACGATGCTGCTCACGCTCATCGCCGCATGCGGATTGGCGGCGCTGGTACTTTCCATCGTCGAACACCGGAAGCGGATGGCGCCGGCGGCGTGCTGAGCCCCGTGCGCTATCGCGCCGCTGCCGGAGGTTGCGAGGCGGAGGGGGCGGGTTTCGCGTCGTCGGGGTTGTACGTGGCGTAGAGCTTGGTATAGCCCGGCGTGTCGAAATGCCCGGTCCATCCCTTCGGCAGCGTGACCGCTTCGCCGGTCTTCACGACCATCACCGAACCGTCGGACGACGTCAGTTTCACGCTGCCGGACAGGAAGTACAGGAATTCGTTGTACGGCAGCCCTTGCGGACCGGCGATTTCCTCGTGCGAGGGCCCGGATCGGTACACGCCGGTCTGGAAGGCCGTGTCGGTGGACGTGAACGTCACGGCATCCGCATCGTGCCCGGGAGCGGCATCCTGCTTCGCCGCGTCGCCGCGCGCGAAGATGGCGCCGGCCAGGTCGGAGGCCGACGCCTTGATCGGCTTGATGGTCTGCGCGCACGCTGCATTCGAGATCGCGATGCCGGTGAAGACCAGCGTGGCGAGTGCATGTCGGTACATCGGTAGTCTCTCCGTGGAAGTTGTCCTGGACGAACACGCGAAAGGGTGCTCGCCGTTGCAGCGCCATTCTCCTGGAAAAACCTGTGCGTGGGCGAACCCATGTCGGCCGCGTGCCGACCGATTTGTATCGTATTGCGTACGTGCGCGGCATGGATACATCGCGATGCAGATGGAATATCCGGGCTGTCCAGCTGTTTACGGGCTGGAGGGGCGCTGCCCGGTCAATTTCGCCAACACCCATGCACACACGTCAGATACTGCAGTCGATCAACGCCGGCCCGGCGAAACCGCGGGGGGCTCGACGTCGATGACCGCCGCCGAACTGTCCGCGATGCTCCCCGCAATGCTGCCGCGGCTGTGGATTTTCGCGCTGCGCCTCGCCGGCGATCGGCACGATGCCGAGGATCTCGTGCAGTGTGCGTGCGTGCGCGCACTCGAACGCGCCCATCAGTTGCAGCCGGAAACCGCGCCGCTCAGCTGGATGTTCTCCATCGTCCAGTCCACGTGGCTCAACGAGCTTCGCGCGCGCAGCGTGCGGCGGCGCGCGGGCATGGACTGGGACGATGAACTGCTGGAAACCGTGGCCGATCCCGCGGCGTCAACCTTCGAGCAGCAGGCGCTCGATGCACAGATCGTCCGGGCGGTGCAGCAGTTGCCGGAAGCGCAGCGCGTCGTCATGTTGCTGGTCGGCGTCGAGGGTTTCACGTACAGGGAAGCGGCCAACGTACTCGACGTACCGCTCGGCACGGTCATGAGCCGGTTGTCGCGTGCACGCCAGGCGATCGGTGCGCTGTTCGGCGAGCAAGGCGCACCGCGTGCAACGCGCGCGGCGAATGCCGAAGACCAGGGGGCATGAAAATGGACGACATCCTGCTCATGGCATACGTGGATGGCGAACTTGCGCCGCATGAACGCGCCGAAGTCGACAGGGCGATCGAAACGTCGGCAGAGATCGCCGCGCGCGTTGCGTTGTTCGAAGCGTCGGTGTTGCCGTATCGGCGTGCGTTCGAGCGACAGCTGGTGCCGCCCGTGCCGCCGCGCCTCGTCCGCGAGGTCGACGGGCTCGCGCACGCGCATGCCGCGCCGGCGGCGCCGTTCGCGAACGCAGACGATCGGCGCGCCGCGGTGCCGGCCTCGCCGCCCGGGCGCTCGCCCATGCGCGCGATGGTGCCGTGGCTCGCGGTGGCCTTCGTCGCCGGCGCGTTCAGTTGCGGCGCCATCCTGCGCCACGCCCCGGACACGGCTGTGCGCGGTGTCGCGGCCCAGCGCGAATCCGTGACCGCGCAGGCGACGATGTCGCCATGGATCACGGCGGCCGTGAACTACCAGCAGCTTTACACGCGCGATACGGTGGCGTCCGACGCATCGAATCTCGCTGCCGTCGCGCGTACGGTCGACAGCGTTCACCGTGTCGACGGGCTGCCGATCCGGATTCCGGACTTGCGCGCGGCCGGTCTGACGTTCAAGCGCATCCAGCGCCTGAACTTCAACCGCAAGCCGCTCGTGCAGATCGTCTATCTGCCCGAGAAAGGCCTGCCCGTCGCGCTGTGCGTGATGAAGGACGAACGACCCGATACCGCGCTCGGCCTTCGTCAGGTCGGCAACATGGACGTCGTGACCTGGCGCCGGGCCAGCCTGGCCTATGCGCTGATCGCGGCGTCCGGCGAGACGGACCTCGGCGCGCTCGGCGAGCGGATCGCCGACGATGAACGATCGTAAGCGATACGAATGGGCACGCCGAGGTTGTCGGCACCGCGATGTCGCGATGAGGCGATCCCGTGCGGCGCGCGACGATGCCGCTACGGCTTCACCGCATTGCGGGTGCGTGCCGGCATGGTCCGAACAGGCGTGACGGCGCGGCGCGTACAAACGGATACACGCCAGACAAATCCCGGATACATCGCCCGTTTCTAATCGATGCATGGATCGGCCGACGGCCGTCCTCACGACGCGCGATACCTGAACCCGTGGCGGGATGCGCGCGACCGACGAATCGAAACCGCAGACGGTTGGGGGAAACTGGACATGTCAGAGAATCGGGTTCCGCGCGAGCTTGCGCATGCGAACGGCGCACCAGTCAGCAACAACGTGAACATTCAGACGGCCGGCCCGCGCGGCCCCGCGTTGCTGCAGGACGTCTGGCTGATCGAGAAGCTCGCGCACTTCGATCGCGAAGTGATCCCGGAGCGCCGGATGCATGCGAAGGGCGCCGGCGCATACGGCACCTTCACCGTGACGCACGACATTTCGCGGTATACGAAGGCGAAACTGTTCTCCGGGATCGGCAAGCAGACGCCGATGTTCGTCCGCTTCTCGACGGTGGCCGGCGAGCGCGGCGCGGCCGATGCGGAGCGCGACATCCGCGGCTTCGCGCTGAAGTTCTACACCGAGGAAGGGAATTGGGATATCGTCGGCAACAATACGCCGGTGTTCTTCTTTCGCGATCCGCTGCGCTTTCCCGATCTCAATCATGCCGTCAAGCGCGACCCGCGCACGGGCATGCGCAGCGCGGAAAACAACTGGGATTTCTGGACGTTGCTTCCCGAAGCGCTGCACCAGGTGACGATCGTCATGAGCGAGCGCGGCATTCCGCGCTCGTACCGGCACATGCACGGCTTCGGCAGCCATACCTACAGCATGATCAATGCGTCGAACGAACGGACGTGGGTGAAATTCCACTACCGCTCGCAGCAAGGCATCGAGAACCTGACCGACGCGCAGGCCGAGGCGCTGATCGCGAAGGACCGCGAAACCCATCAGCGCGATCTGTACGACAGCATCGAGGCCGGCAATTTCCCGCGCTGGACGCTGTACATTCAGGTGATGACCGATGCGCAGGCGAAAGCGTTCCGGTTCAACCCGTTCGACCTGACCAAGGTATGGCCGAAGGCCGAATTTCCGCTGATCGAGGTCGGCGAATTCGAACTGAACCGCAATCCGGACAATTTCTTCGCCGAGACGGAGCAGGCCGCGTTCTCGCCCGCGAACGTCGTGCCGGGCATCGGCTATTCGCCCGACCGGATGTTGCAGGCGCGCCTCTTTTCCTACGGCGATGCGCAGCGATACCGGCTCGGCGTGAACTTCGCGCATATTCCGGTGAACGCGCCGAAGTGCCCGTTCCACAGCTACCACCGCGACGGCGCGATGCGCACCGACGGTAATCTCGGCGGCGCGCCCGCGTACTGGCCCAACAGCAGCGGCGCGTGGTCGGACCGGCCGCAACTGGACGAACCGCCGCTCGAACTCGACGGCGCGGCCGCGCACTGGGATCATCGCGTCGATGACGACCATTACCAGCAGCCCGGCGATTTGTTCCGGCTGATGGACGCACGGCAGCGGCAGCGTTTGTTCGACACCACCGCGCGGCAGATTGCCGGCGTGTCGCCGGCGGTGCGGCAGCGTCACATCGACAACTGCTCGCGGGCGGACCCGGCGTACGGTGCAGGCATCGCCGCCGCGCTCGAGCGATTGTTCGCCGAACGGGAATGACCGGCGGTATCCGGCGGTGCGCAACGGCAAACGCCGCGACCCGGTGACGAAGCGGGCTGACCGGGGAGCGGTGCGGCGAACCTGCACGGCGCAAGCGCGTTTGCATCGACCGCCGCCCGTCACGCGCGGGCCGCGGCCTTCGCTTCGAGCATCTTCACGAGCAGATGGAGCGTCCGGTTGACCGGCGTATCGATGCCCGCGGCCAGCCCGCGCCGCACGATCGCGCCATTCAGGTGGTCGATCTCGCACGGTTTGCCACGCGCGAGATCCTGCGCGGTGGACGAATACTGGCCGGCGGGAATCGTCGCTTCGATTTGCGCGACGATCTCCGCCGGCCCCTCGGTGAAATGGACGCCTTCGGCGGCCGCCACGGCGAGACACTCGGCGACGGCCGCGCCCATCGTCGCGCGCAGCGCGTCGCGATGCGGCATCTCGCCGAGCGGCAGATGCACGATCGCGGAAATTGCGTTGTACGCGCAATTCAGCATGAACTTGCGCCAGAGCGTGGCGCGCACGTCGTCGTCGATCCGGGTCGGAATGCCCGCTTCGCGCAGCACGTGCGCAAGCCGCTCGCTGGACGGCGACGCCTCGATCGCGAGATCGCCGCGGCCATGGTGCAGCAAATAGCCCGGGCCGGCCATCTCGCTCGCCACGTAGACGGCAGCCGAAATGACGGGGCGGTCGAGCTCGGCGCGCAGCAGCGGGGCGTTGTCCACGCCGTTCTGCAGACTGACCACGATCGCGTGCGGGGCCAGCACGTCGCGCAACGCGCGTGCCGCGTCGGCGGTATCGCCGGACTTCACGCAGACCAGGACGACCTCGGCCGATCGGGCCGCGTCGGTCTGGATCGATGCGTCGACCGGCACGCGCTGGTCGAACGTGCGCGTATGCAGGCGCAGGCCGTGGGCGCGGATCGCGTCGACGTGAAGCGGCCGGCCAATGAACACAACATCGTGGCCGTGCAGCGCGAGCATGCCGCCGAAGTAGCAGCCGACCGCGCCGGCGCCGAGAACCGCAAACCGCATGATTGCTCCAGAGGGGAAACCGTCGACGTGTCATGCATGCGGTATCCGCATGTGACGGGCCGGGCCAACGGGCCCACCCATTGGTATAGAACACGCGAGTCGCGCCAACTATTCCCGATGGGGCGGCGACCGGTCTCGAACCGTGTGCCGAATCATCGTCACGCAATGGAATGACCGCTACTGCTCAGGTGTTGTTAGCCAGTAGCACGCCGTCGGCGTCACCCGCTTCCCCTTCCTCCGGACCTTTTCAGAAGATGAATTCCACCCATCCGCTTTCGCTTCCGGCCGTACCGAACCGCCCGCTGACCGGCAGCGATCACCGAACGCTCGTGCTCGCGGCGCTGGGCGGCGCGCTCGAGTTCTACGACTTCGTGATTTACGTATTCTTCGCGGCCGTCATCGGCCAGCTGTTCTTTCCGCCGGCGATTCCCGACTGGCTGCGCCAGCTGCAGACCTTCGGCATTTTTGCCGCCGGCTATCTCGCGCGGCCGCTCGGCGGCGTGGTGCTGGCTCACTTCGGCGATCTCGTCGGCCGCAAGCGGATGTTCACGCTGAGCGTGATGCTGATGGCGCTGCCGACGCTCGCGATGGGCCTGCTGCCGACCTACGCGTCCCTCGGGATCGCCGCGCCCGTGCTGCTGCTGGTGTGCCGGCTGTTGCAGGGTGCGGCGGTGGGCGGCGAAGTGCCCGGCGCGTGGGTGTTCGTGGCCGAGCACGTGCCGCCGCGCCATGTCGGCTACGCGTGCGGGCTGCTCACGGGCGGCTTGACACTCGGCATCCTGCTCGGCTCGCTGATCGCGTCCGCGATCAACCATCACTATTCACCGGCCGCGATCGACGCGTATGCGTGGCGGCTGCCGTTCGTCGTCGGGGGGCTGTTCGGCGTGCTGTCGGCGCTGTTGCGGCGCTGGCTCGACGAAACGCCCGTATTCGTCGAAATGAAGCGGAACCGGGCGCTCGTCGCCGAGGCGCCGTTGAAGACGGTACTGCGCGACCACGGCCGCGCGGTGATCGCGTCGATGATTCTCACCTGGACGCTCACCGCGGCGATCGTCGTCGTGATCCTGATGACGCCGACGCTCGTCGCCAAGCGCTTCCATATCGCGCCCGCGCTCGCGCTGCAGGCCAATTCGGCCGCGACGTTCTGCCTGACGATCGGATGCGTCGTCGCCGGGGCGATCGCGGGGCGAATCGGCGCGGCGCGCACGATCTTCGTCGGCTGCCTGTTGCTGGGTGCATCGTTCTGGTTGATGGCCGCGCGGCTCGCCGTCGATGCGTCGCTGCTGCTGCCGCTTTACGCGACGTGCGGCTTCTTCGTCGGTGCGGTCGCGGCCATTCCGGTCGCGATGGTGCGCGCGTTTCCGCCGGCCGTACGCTTTTCCGGCATCTCGTTTTCGTACAACGTCGCGTATGCGCTGTTTGGCGGCCTCACGCCGGTGTTCGTGTCGTTGATGCTGAAAACGAATCCGCACGCGCCGGAATTGTACGTAGGCGTACTCTGTGTCGCCGGCGCGCTGACGGGTTTCGCGTTGCGTCCCGCGCGGTAGCACCGCGGCCGCGCCACGCACGGCGCGCGGCCTTCCGCATGTGCCGGCGCCGCGGCCCGTGGGCGTTCATGCAGGCGTGACACCGTGACGATGGCGGCGCTTGCCGGCGCCCGTGCGGGCCGCCGTCTCGTCCAGAATCGTCGCGGCGAATTCGACGGCCGCCGGCATCCGCGGGTCGTGCATCATCACGAATTCCATATCGGGCAGCCGCGGCAAGCCCTCGGGCGGCCCCAGTTCCCGCAGCGTGTCGTCGATCGCGCTGCGCGGCATCGGCGCGATCGCGATGCCGGCCCGTGCGAACGCCAGCACGCCGGCCACGCTCGGGCTTTCGCACGCGATCCGGTAGCGCATGCCGGCCAGCGCGAGCGCCTTGATCGCGGCGCCGCGGTATGGGCACGGATCGGGGAAGCACGCGAGCGGCACGTCGCCTTCCGGAAGCGGCTCGTGGCGCGCGAATGCCCAGGCGAGCGGCTCTTGCCACAACGTCGTGCCGTGGCCCGCGTGCGAGCAGCGGCTCCCGATCACGACATCGAATTCGCCGCGTGCGTGCCGGCGAAACAGGCTGTCGCCGATATCGACGGCGAGATCCAGCCGCAGGCCGCGCCGCGCGGCGCCATGGCGGCGCATCAGGTCGGGCAGCCAGCCGCCCGCGAAGTCCTCCGATACGCCGATCCGCAGCTTGACGTCGGCCGCTTGACCCGTTCCGAGCCTTGCCCGCGCTTCCTCGCTCAGGTTGAGCATCGCGCGCGCGTAGCCGAGCAGCGTTTCGCCATGCCCGGTCAGCGTGACGCTGCGCGTATTGCGCACGAGCAGCGCCTGGCCGACCTGTTCTTCGAGGCGAACGATCTGCGCGCTGACCGCGGACTGGCTGAGATTCAGCCGGCGCCCGGCGCCGGTGAAGCTGCGCACGTCGGCGACCGCGACGAACGTATGAAGGAGCGCCGTGTCGAGGGGAGGGTTCATTCATCACCCGTTTGGGTTAATTCGATCAATTAATATCGTTTCCAGATTATAGGCTCACCCGCTAGGCTGCGAAGCACGGTGGGCGAGCGCGCATGGGGCGCGCCGCCGTCACTCCTGACAAGGACCGGCTCCATGACACGCGTGCTCTATATCGAGGGCTCACCCAACAAGGCCTATTCGGCATCCATCGAGGTGTGCGATGCATTTCTCGACACCTACCGGCAGGCTCATCCCGATCACGAGATCCGGAAGCTCGACATCTGGGATCTGCCGATGCCCGAATTCGACGGGGCCGCGCTGGCCGCGAAATATGCGGGATTGAGCGGCACGGCGTTGACGCAGGAGCAGGCGGCCGCGTGGCGGCAGATCGAACGGCTCGCGGCGCCGTTCCACGAAGCGGACAGGTTTTTGTTCGGCGTGCCGCTGTGGAATTTCAGCATTCCGTACAAGCTCAAGCATCTGATCGACGTGATCTCGCAGAAGGACGTGTTGTTCACGTTCGACGAAACGGGTTTTACCGGCAAGCTGGCCGGGAAAAAGGCGGCGGTGGTCTACGCGCGCGGGCTTGCCTATCAGTCGCCGGGGTCGTTTACGCCGGCCGCCGAGTTCGATCTGCAGCGCCCTTACATGGAAACGTGGCTCAAGTTCGTGGGCGTGACGGACATCACCGGGATCGTCGTCGAGCGCACGTTGTTCGGCCCGGACGGGAAGGTCGATCGGAGCCGGGCGATCGACGAAGCACGGGCGATCGCGCGTACGTTCTGAGGTTGCCGGCGCCGTGCACACGGGCGCCGTGCATACGAGCGCCGTGCATACGGGCGTCGGGCAATCGGCGCCGCGCATGCGCCGCGGGTCGAGCGTCAGCGCCCGCCACGTGCGATGGCGAGCGCGACGCCGAAGCCCACCAGCAGGCATCCGAACGTGCGGTCGATCCAGTGCCGCAGCGACAGCAGGCGATCGCGAACACGCGTGGCCGAGAAACAGATCGCCACGAGGCTGAACCAGCCGGCGTGTGCACCCACGATGAATGCGCCGTAGCCGATCTGCACGATCAACGGCGTGTCGGGCCGGACGGCCTGCATGAACAGGCTGACGATGAATACCGTGGTTTTGGGGTTCAGCGCATTGGTCAGGAAGCCCGTGCGCAGCGCGGCGAGATCGGACAGCGGCGCGACGGCGGCGTCGGCTTGCGCATCGCCGGCTTTCGTCATGAGCATTCTTGCGCCGAGGTAGATCAGATAGATCGCGCCGATCAGCTTGACGGCATTGAAGAGCCACGGCGACTGACGGATCAGGAGCCCGACGCCCAGCAGCGTGTAGCTCACGTGGACGATCACGCCGAGCCCGATCCCGCATGCGGTGAGCACGCCGGCACGACGCGACAGCATCAGGCTGTTGCGCGTGACCATCGCGAAGTCCGGGCCGGGGCTGATGACGGCCAGCAGCGTAATGGTGACTACGACTATCAACTCGGTCATGGCGTCGCTCCCGCGATCGATGTCTTGGTGGCACAATCTTACCCACCGTGATTCATCGGGAAAAACGATGATTTCTGACCGGAATGGTGAGTCTGAATCACAATCGATCCGTACCGGCTTGCCGTCGCTGATGGCGCTGCGTTGTTTCGAGGCGGCGGCGCGCCACGAGAATTTCACCCGCGCGGCCGACGAGCTGTGCCTGACCCACGGCGCGGTCAGCCGCGCGGTACGTCTGCTCGAGGACGATCTGGGCGTGGCGCTGTTCGAGCGGCGCAGTCGTCGCGTGTTCCTGACCGAGGCGGGCCGCACGCTCGCCCAGGCCGTCCACGATGGCCTGGGGCTGATGCGCCACGCCGCCCACACGTTGCGCGCCGAGGCCGCCCGTACGCGGCGGTCGGTCCTGTCGTGCGAGCCGACGCTGCTGATGCGCTGGCTGATTCCGCGCTGGCCGGATTTCCAGGCGCGGCATGCAGGCGTCGACATCCATCTGGCCGCCGCGGGCGGGCCGTTCTCGTTCGACGGCGGTATCGACATGGCGATTCGTCGCAACGATTTCGCGTGGCCGGCGGCGTATCACGCCGAGCATCTGTTCGCCGAACGGGTGGGGCCGGTTTGCCGGCCGGACAAGGTCGGCGCATGGTTTGCGTCGCGTCGCGGCGCCCGTGCGCTGAAGCACGACGCAGCGCTGCTGCATGCGCGGACGCGGCCGGACGCGTGGAATGCATGGGCGGTGGCCGCGAATCAGCCGGCCGCGGGCCGGCGCGGGCAGCGGTTCGATCACTTCTACTTCAGTTTGCAGGCGGCCGTCGCGGGGCTGGGGGTGGCGATCGGGCCGTGGCACCTGGTGCGCGACGATATCGAAAGCGGTGTACTGGTTGCCCCGATGGGATTTGTCGAGGATGGATCGGATTACTACCTGTTGACGCCGGCGCCGGTGGCGGACGGGAGTGCGCAGGCGGCGTTGCTGGGTTGGTTGAGGGGGATGGCCTGACGCGAGCCGCCGGGCGGGATTTCAAACGACCGGCGAAGACGCGTGCCCGGATGCGCGACGCGCCAATCGATGCCGGGCGCCGCGAGGGCCGGCACTTCGTTGGCGCCTGTATCGATATCGATGGCCCGGACAATATCGTCGCTGATCGGGCAAACGCAACCGCGAATCGAAATAAAGAATGAATGTACGGGCCGATGCTTGCTCATGCCGGACAGCGAACGGAAAATGCGTCGATCGACGCACGTTCGCAAGCCCGTTATTCGCGTGAACGGCCCAGGCTCGACGCTGCGCAGGCCGGCCGGATGTCGGCCTGCTTTAACCGAAATGGCCCGTGGTGACGTGCGCGCCGCTAAAAGAATGCCGGGTGCGTGCTTTATCGCTGCAACGAATGAGCGCCGGTGAAATCGCCGTCATTCTTCATCTTTTTGACGCGGCTTTTAACGACATTCGTGCAAACCCGGGCGACGTCAGCGTGCAGCGGACATTGCCCGGCGCCTTTAAACCCGCACCCTTTACCCGACAGTCAACGACGAGGCGAAGCCATGCCACTTCAAACCGGTAATTTATTCAGCGTCGAAGGGCGGCGCGGCGGCGACGAGCGAATCGACATGCTCGTCACGGGCGCGCGCGTGAATGTCGAGCGAATCGTATCGATGGGGCACGCGAGCCCGGACGGATTCTGGTATGACGACCCGCGGGCCGAATGGGTCGTGCTGCTGTCCGGTGCGGCCGTGCTCGAATTCGAAGAAAATGCAACGCGGCTCGACATGCACGCCGGAGATTACGTGCTGATCGAGCCGCATTGCCGCCATCGTGTCGCGTGGACGCATGACGAAGTGCCAACCGTCTGGCTTGCCGTCTATTACGAACGCTGAAGAAAGGATTGGCGTGCGGCACGCGTGGTCGATAGACCGGCGCGCGACATGCCGATCGGGCAAAACCTCGTCTACCGGTGCGGCCTTGGAATACCGCCGGTATCGATGCCCCAATCAATGCCGCAATCGCCGGACAGCGCGTTGAATCGCGCGCCGGCACAGGGCGGGAATCTTATTCCTGGATCAGGAATCGATTGCGATTCTTCGCATCCTTGATCCATGCGGGCGCGCGACCGCGGCCCGACCAGGTCGCCCCGGTCTTCGGATCGCGATACTTCGCCTGCACGGGGGCGCCCGCCTGTTTGGACGGCCGACCGCGGCGCGTACCGAAAATGTCTTTTTCGGTAATGCCGTATTCCGCGACTTTGGTGCGGATGTCGTCGACGATCGCCTGGAATTCCGCGACGCGCGCTGCTTCGGCTTTTTCGGCCAAAGCATCCATTTGGGCTTTCAGTTCCTTGTAAGTTGCCATATATCACTCTTCAGGTTGTGTCCATACATGATAGCGGTTTCAGCCCGAATGATGAAGAAAATTGCGCCGACTACGAATTCCATTGTCGATATGGCAATGCGCGACTGCTTCGAACACCTGAGAAGTGGTTCGATTGGATCGTTTGCGTCCGATCCTCTCATGCGGGACAAGCTTCGGAGACTCAATTATTCTTTATCTCTTTTCAGAAGGATTGGGGAATTCACTGATGAACAGAGATGACAGACTGAAACAGGTCGCCGCCGATTTCGGATTCGATCCGGACGAAACGATCCGCATTGGCGGAAAGTACACGCCGGTTCTGGTCGATGGCAGGACGGCCTACATTGCCGGCCAGATTCCGCGAATCGGGGAAGTCGTGCATTTCGTCGGTATCGTGGGCGAATCCGTTTCGCTGGACGACGGCCGCCGCGCGGCCGGTATCTCGGCGCTGCGTGCGCTGTCGCTGATCCGCAACCGGTGCGGCACGCTCGATGCGATCGCGACGGTGCCGCGCATGACCGTGTACGTGCGAAGCGCACCGGGCTTCACGATGCAAAGCGAAGTGGCCGACGGCGCGTCGGACGTGTTGTACGCGGTGCTCGGCGACGCCGGTGTCCATACGCGCTCGTCGGTCGGCGTGCTGCAATTGCCGAAGGGCGCGGCGGTCGAAGCCGATTTCATCTTCGGGCTGAATCGCGGCGCCGCTGCCGGTTGATCCGGAGTGGCCGGGCCGACGGAACGAGCCGCTTTGCGGCGATCTTCCATCCTTCGCGCCCGGCAACCGTCTTCGAATACGAACCGGGTTGACGGGGCAGCGACGAGCCGGTGTTCCCAGGTTGCTTCGGTGAACACACCATCGGACGTCGCCGCGAGATCGGCGTTGTCGCCGGAGATCGCGGCGCAACTGCTGGTCGGCACGACACGCCGCAGGCGACGGCGTACGGTTTTGCCGTCTCGAGACGGTGCGCGTGCCGAGCGCCGCCGGATCGGCCAGCGCCTTCCGCGGATCGCCGACCGTGATCGTGAAGGGCGACGCGGGATGGAACACCGTGCCGCAATCGGCCATCGCGTCGGCGTGCGATCGGGGTTCGAGCAGGTCCGCGCGGAAAGAGCGGATCGTGCCGGGCTTGCCGGCGCTCCATTCGTCAGATGTGAAACCCGCGCGACTCGCCGCAACGCGCGCCATCGTGTTGTCGGGAATCTGTCGCGCCGTGACGCACCCGCCGTTTTTCCACCCCGTCATTTCCGGAAGCCGTTCCCGGCCCATATCGGCCGGCATCCCCACTTTTGGGGATGCCGGCGCCGAGCGGTACGCCTACGATGGTCAACAAGGCACCGGAGACCGGATATCACCAGAACAATCGAGCAGGCCTGCCGTTTCGCGGCGATCGACGCGGTCGTCGCGTGCGCCGATGCGCCACGTGCGCGGTGCGTGGTTGGCGCCGCGGGTGATCGCGCATGGATCGCGGTAGGTCTGATGTCGTATTTCGGGGAATGTCAATCACTATGCTCGCACGAGACTATGTGGAACGAGAGCTCTCTCACATCCAGAGAATGGTGGCGCTGCTGGACAGCGAGACGGACGTCGACGACGTGTCGATGTCGGGCCCGGGTCGCGTCCGGCATCCGCGCTACTGGCGCGGGCGTATCGAGGAACTGCTGTCGACGCCCAACGTGCCGCGTCACGTCAGAAAGCTGAGCGAAGCCGTGCTCGCGAAGATCGACGCGATGGAAGCGCGGTTCGCGGCGATGAAGTAAGCACATCGTCGGGCAGGTCAGCGAAACGCGGTCCATCGCGTCGTCGTCGCTGCTTTACCTGGCCGCCATCCCGCTCGGCCTGCACCGCGCAGGCAGTCGCCTGAGTCGACACGGATTGCGTCGCCGTGTCGAAAACGACCATTACGTCTGACGAGAAGCGGAAACAGACGTGGTATTTCGACCAAACCCGCATCGCCGATTTGAACAACCAGACCGATTGAGTAAGATTCGCGAACGGCGTTCGACATAAACGCACGGCGCGGGGTGGTCAGATGCAGACGAACGGGTTGATTCCATCGGCATGGATCGATGACGTCTACGCCGCGGCGTTGGGCGATCAACGATGGGAAGCGGTGCTGGACGGGCTGCGTTTGTCGGTCGGCGTACGCATGGCGACGCTGCTGTCGTTCGACGATGCGGCGCGGGTGCCGGCGATCGAGCGGGCGGCCGGCGACGATTCGTCATGGGTGGCCGCGTGCCACCGCAGCTACAACACCGAGTTCTACCTGTACGACCCGGTCGTGCCGGTTGCCGCCGACTGGCCGGCAGGGCGCTGGTTCGAGGACGTCAAGCACCTGTCGGTGCGGCAGCGCACACATGGCGTGTTCTATCGGGAATTCCTGCAGCCGTTCGGGCTCGGCAGCATCTCGGGCCTGTACATCCACCGCGGCGAGCGCGCCGGCGCGTTCCTGAGCGTACAGAGCGGGCCCGACGCGCAGGGCCTGTCCGACGACCAGCGCCGCACCATCGAAATCATGGGCGCGCACATCAGCCGGGCGCTGCGGATCCACGCACGCATCGGCGAGCTCGAGGCGCGCGTGGCCGCCGCGGAATCCGCGCTCGACGCCGTGCCGGTGCCGGTGTTCCTGCTCGGCGCGCGACGCGAGTTGCGTTATACGAACCGCGCGGCCGATCAGCTGATCGCCGCGGAACCGGCGCTGCGGATCGTGAACGGGCGCTTTGCGCCGGAAGGCTGCGTCGACGATGCGCAATGGCGACATGCGTTCGCGCGCGGCGGGCTGTTGCTGCGGCGCGCGACGGGCGAGCCGCTGCCCCTCGCGCTGATTCCCGTTCCCGAACAGTCGCGCCTCGCGCGTGAACGGCCCGGGGTCGCGGCGCTGATGACGGCCGCCGACCTGCGCTCGCCGGCGGCGCGCGCGCAGCGCTTGCGGGTGTTCTACGGGCTGTCGTCGGCCGAGGCCGATCTCGCCGTGCTGCTGTGCTGCGACGGGCGCTCGCCGCAGGAATGCGCGACGCTGCGCGGCGTATCGATCGGCACGGTCCGCGCGCAGATCAAGTCGATCTACACGAAAACCGACGTGGCCCGCGCCGCGCAACTGACGTCACTGGTCATGCAGACCTGAGCGACCGATGCGCGCCGGCGCGGCCGCGTCGGGCTCTATCCGCCGCCGATTCCCTGCAGTATCTTGCCGGTCCCGCCGCAGACGGTGCACGGCTGGCCCTCCACCCGGCCGGTGCCGCGGCACACGCGGCACGTGTCCTCGCCGACGCCCGGCGCGTCCGCCGGGCCTTCGTCGCCGGCGTTCGGCGGGGTAGCCGGGTCGGGTATCGCTGATGGCTTCGTGGTCGACATCACAGGCTCCTTTCGCGTGGCACGCTGTCCGGGCGAGCATCGCGCGTACCTGCCTGCCGGGCCGCGCGCGACGGCGACGGATCGCTCGCGTGTCATAGCGCCGCTCCCGCGTGGACCCCGTACGGATTCGGCCGATCCATTCCAGGGAGCCCGACGAGCGCCTCGCTGCCGTAGGCGCGCCGGCCGGATCGATCGAATGCGTCGCCTGATCAGTCATCCTATAACGTGGAGATGCGAAGCGAAAGAAGGCTGTCGGATGCGGGGAGGCTGCGGTGCCAGCGTCCGACCGCCTGCTGATTCGCCGCCGGAAAACGTTTCTCGAAACAATTGAGATACTGGGAATACAGTTCCCCGATTTCTGCAAAAGACCCGTGATGGTAAAGGTTATAGGGGTATGCACCGAGTGAGTTAAACGATTAACCGACGTACATTCGCTCAACACATCATACGACGTATGACTCCGCGGTCCGACGAAGCGCCCCGGCGACGCAGGTGCGTGCCGACGGATCGCCGCACAACAACGATCGACCATCAAGGAGACTCACCATGAAGCACCGATTCACCGGCTCCCGTACCGCCCTGGCGGTTGCGCTGATGACCGGCTTCGCGATGTCCGCGCACGCGCGCGTGTTCCGCTCGGCGGACGTGCACGGCGACAACTTCCCGACCAACATGGCCGTGAAGTTCATGGGCGAGGCATTGTCGAAGCAGACGGGCGGCAAGGATTCGATCAAGGTGTTCGGCAACAGCGCGCTCGGTTCGGAGAAGGACACGGTCGACCAGGTGCGGATCGGCGCGATCGACATGGCGCGCGTGAACGGCGCGTCGTTCAACGAGATCGTGCCGGAATCGCTGATCCCGTCGTTTCCGTTCCTGTTCCGCGACGTCGACCATTTCCGCAAGGCGATGTACGGCCCGGCCGGCCAGAAGATCCTCGACGCGTTCACCGCGAAGGGGATGATCGCGCTGACGTTCTACGAGAGCGGCGCGCGCTCGATCTACGCGAAGCGCCCGGTGCGCACGCCGGCCGACATGAAGGGGCTGAAGGTGCGCGTGCAACCGTCCGACCTGATGGTCGACGAGATCAAGGCGATGGGCGGCACGCCGACGCCGATGCCATTCGCCGAGGTGTACACGGGGCTGAAGACGGGCCTCGTCGACGCGGCGGAAAACAACCTGCCGTCGTACGAGGAAACCAAGCACTACGAAGTGGCGCCCGATTACTCGGAGACGCAGCACGCGATGACGCCCGAAGTGCTCGTGTTCTCGAAGAAAGTCTGGGACACGCTGTCGCCGCAGGAGCAGGCGGCGATCAGGAAGGCGGCGGCCGATTCGGTACCGTACTACCAGAAGCTGTGGACCGCGCGCGAGGCGTCCGCGCAGCAACTGGTGACGAAAGGCGGCGCGAAGATCGTGCCGGCCGCGCAGGTCGACCGCGCGGCGTTCGTGAAGGCGATGCAGCCGCTGTGGACCAAGTATGAAAAGACGCCGCAGATGAAGCAGATCGTCGACGAGATCGAGGCAACCAAGTGACGCGTCGCACTTCCCTGAACGGCGCGGCGGCCGCGGGCTCGCCGGCTGCCGCCCCGGACGGCGCGGGGCCCGCGCGGCCGCACGCCGCGCCGCTGTTGCGCTGCGTGAACGACGTGCTGTTCCGCGTGCTGGCGGGAATCGCGTCGGCGTGTCTCGCGGTGCTCACGGTGCTGGTGTTCTACGCGGTCGTGATGCGCTACGTGTTCGACAACGCGCCGGATTTCGTCGAGCCGATCGCGCTGTTGCTCGTGATCGTGATCGCGATGTTCGGCGCGGCGATGAAGGTGCGCGACGGCGGGCATATCGGCCTCGATTCGCTGGTGCGCCGGCTGTCGCCGAAGGCGCGCACGGTCGTCATCGCGATTCAGCACCTGAGCCTGATCGCGTTCGCGATCATGATCGTGATCGGCTGCGGCAGCATGGCCGCCGAGACGATGGGCGACCGCATCCCGATCATCGGGCTGCCCGAAGGCGTGCGCTACCTGATCACGATGCCCGCGGCGGTTGCGATCATCCTCTTCTCGCTCGAGCACCTGCTCGCGCTTCGTCGTTCTTCGTCGGGACAATAACGCCATGGAACTCGCGATCCTGTCCGTCAGTTTTCTGATTTTTCTCGTCCTCGGCGTGCCCGTGTCGTTCGCGCTCGGCATTGCGTGCGTACTGACCTACATGGTCGAAGGCCTGCCGATCGCGACCGCGATGCAGGCGATGATCTCGGGGATGAACGCGTTCTCGTTCCTCGCGGTGCCGTTCTTCATCTTCTCCGGCGAACTGATGCTGCACGGCGGCATCGCGGACCGGATCCTGCGCTTCGCGCAGGCGACCGTCGGCCACTTCCGCGGCGGCCTCGGGATGGCGAACGTCGTCGCGTGCACGCTGTTCGGCGGCGTGTCGGGCTCGCCGACCGCCGATACGTCGGCGATGGGCGGCGTGGTGATTCCGCTGATGAAGCGCGAAGGCTACAGCGCCGCGTACGCGGTCAACGTGACGACGCATGCGTCGCTCGCCGGCGCGCTGATGCCGACGTCGACCAACATGATCATCTACGCGTTCGCCGCGCAGGGCATCACCGGGATGCTGCACGGCCAGCCTGTGAGCGGCGTGTCGATCGGCGACCTGCTGTTCTCGGGCCTGTTGCCGGTGTTGTGGGTGATGGGCTTCGTGCTCGCCGCCGCATACTGGCAGGCCGTGCGTCACGGCTATCCGCGCCGCGAGGACGGCTCGTCCGCGCTGCCGCGGTTTCCCGGCTGGTATGCGGTGCTGCGCAGCTTCGTCGGCGCGGTGCCCGGGCTGATGGTGATCGCGATCATTCTCGTGTGCGTCGCGAAGGGCATCGCCACCGCGACCGAAGCGGCCGCGATCGCCGTGGTCTACTCGCTCGTGCTGACCGCGGTGGTCTACCGCACGCTGACGGCCGAGAAGCTGCGCCGCGCGCTGTCGCATGCGGCGCGCACGACGGGCGTCGTGCTGCTGCTGATCGCGGTGTCCAACATGCTGCGCTTCCAGATGTCGTACCTGGAGATTCCGGATGCGATCGAAGGGCTGCTGAAGCAGTCGACCGCCGCGCCCTGGCTGATGCTGCTGTACATCAACATCATCCAGGTGTTCCTCGGCACGTTCGTCGACATGGCCGCGCACATCCTGATCACGACGCCGCTGTTCCTGCCGATCGCGATGGCGTGCGGGGTCGGGCCGGTGCAGTTCGGCATCATGCTGCTGCTGAACTGCTCGCTCGGCCTCGTGCACCCGCCGATCGGCTCGGTGCAGTTCGTCGGCTGCGCGATCGGCAACGTGTCGATCGGCGAGACCACGAAGATGGCGTGGCCGTACTACCTCGCGATCTTCAGCGCGATCAATATCGTCACGTACATGCCGTTCTTCTCGACGTGGCTGCCGAGCGTGATCAGCGGGCACGCCGTGTTCTGATCGCACGCTTCGCCCGTCGCGGCGCCGGACGACCGAGGGTGTCCGGCGCCGCGGTCGCATCCACGGTTCACTTTCTTCACTTCACGTCACTTCCATGAAAACGACTCTCCTGCGGCGCGCCGTGGCGGCGGCCGCGTTGACGATGGTGGCTTCGTTGGCACACGCGGCGACGTATGCGTACGTGTCGAACAGCGACAGCCGCGACATCTCGGTGTTCGGCGTCGATACGGCGACCGGTGCGCTGACCGCGATCGAAACCGTGCCGGTCGGCGGCGCCGTGATGCCGATGGCGCTGTCGCCCGATCATCGGCGCCTGTACGCGGCATTGCGTTCGACGCCGTATCGCGTCGTCAGCTTCGCGATCAATCCGCTCGACGGGCGGCTGAGCGAGCTGGGCCGCGCGCCGCTCGCGGACAGCATGGCGTACGTGTCGACCGATGCGTCGGGCCGTTACCTGTTCTCGGCGTCGTATGGCGGCAACCTGCTCGCGGTGAACCGGATCGGCGCGGACGGCGTGGCCGGCGACGTGCAGCAGACGGTGAAGACCGGCCCGATGGCGCATGCGATCCGCCCGTCGCCGGACGGCCGCTATGCGTTCGCGTCGGTGCTCGGCGCCGACGCGTGGCTGCGCTTGCCGTTCGATGCGTCGACCGGCACGCTGACCGACACGGGCGAGCCTGCGTATCGGCTGCCGGAGAAATCCGGTCCACGCCATTTCGTGTTCTCGTCGAACGGGCGGTTCGCCTACCTGATCGACGAACTCGACGGCAAGCTGCACGTGCTCGCGCTGTCGCACGGCGGCGCCGATGCGCGGGCGATCCAGACCGTGTCGATCCTGCCGCCCGATTTTCACGGCGACAAGCCGTGGGGCGCCGACCTGCATCTGACGCCGGACGGGCGCTTCCTGTACGCATCGGAGCGCACGTCGAGCACGCTCGCCGCGTATCGCGTCGATGCGAAGTCGGGCACGCTCGCGCGGATCGGCACGTTCGCGACCGAACCGCAGCCGCGCGGCTTTGCGATCGATCCGTCGGGCAGGTATCTGCTCGCGGCCGGGCAACTGTCGCCGACGTTGGCCGTGTACCGAATCGATCGCGTTACCGGGCATCTCGACGCAATCGGCAAGTATCCGGTCGGCAAGGGCGCAAACTGGGTCGAGATCGTCACGTACGACGGGACGAACTGATTCGGTGTGCGGCGCAACGGGCGGCATCGATCGCGTGCCGCCCGTTTCGCGAACGGAATGCAACCGCACTCGCACACTCGCCCGCGCCGCGAACTACCGGTCGATCGACTCAAGTTGGAGCAGCCGCCGTCGTTAACCGATAAGGGATAACTTCGGGAGTCGATTCGCCATGCGTGATCTGAAAGTGAAAAGCAGTCTGCTTGCCGTGCTCGCCGCGTTCGCCGCGATGATCGTCGTCGGCGGCATCGTCGGGATCGTCGCGCTCGGCAGCGCGAACACGAACGCGAAGCGCCTGCACGAAATCGCGACGCAGACGTCGCTCGTCAACGACGCTTACAAGGACAGCACGCGTACCCGCTCGGCGCTCGTCCGTGCGTATTCGGCGCTGAAGGAGCACGACGATCCGGCGCAGCGCGACTCGGCGCTGCAAAGCGCGCAACGCACGTTCGATCTTTCCGCGAAGGAAACGCAGGCGTTCAAGGATGCCGCACCGGTCGGCAACCTCGGCGCGGACCTGAAGCAGGCGCTCGTCGAGTCGTCGACGCATCTCGCGAGCGTGCTCGCGCGTGCGGCCGACGCGCTACGCAACGGCGACACCACCGCGTATGCGGCGATCAACGACAAGGAGATCACGCTCGCCGGTCAGGTGTATTCGGCGAACGTCGAGAAATTCCAGCGCATCGCCAACCAGCTCGCGCAAGACTCGATCGACGCCGACAACGCCGCCTATACGCGCATCATCGCGATGGTCGGGATCGGCGTCGCGCTGGCGCTCGCGCTGATCGTCACGACGCACTTCGCGCTGCGCGCGATCGTGTCGCGGCCGCTCGCGAACGCGGCCGCGCTGCTCGACCGCATCGCGTCGAACGACCTGACCGTGACGGTGCCCGATGCCGGCCGAAACGAAATCGGCCAGCTGTTCGCGGCGATGAAGAGGATGCAGGCGGGGCTCGCGGCGACCGTCACCGGCATGCGCGACAGCAGCGATGCGATCCATACGGCCGCACGCGAGATCGCGGCCGGCAACCTCGACCTGTCGAGCCGTACCGAGCAGCAGTCGGCGTCGCTCGAGGAAACGGCCGCGAGCATGGAGCAGTTGACGTCGACGGTGCGCCAGAACGCGGACAATGCGCAGCAGGCGAGCACGCTCGCGGCAAGCGCGGCGGACCTCGCGCAGCACGGCGGCGAACTGGTCGGCCGCGCGGTCGACATGATGGGCGTGATCAACGCGAGCTCGCAGAAGATCGCGGAGATCACCGGGATGATCGACGGGATCGCCTTCCAGACCAATATCCTCGCGCTCAACGCGGCGGTCGAATCGGCTCGCGCGGGCGAACACGGGCGCGGCTTCGCGGTCGTCGCGGGCGAGGTGCGCACGCTGGCGCAACGCAGCGCGAGCGCCGCGCGGGAGATCCGGCAGTTGATCGGCGCGTCGATCGACGACGTGCGCGACGGCAATGCGCTCGTGACGCAGGCAGGGCGCGCGATGGACGAGATCGTGTCGTCGGTGCGACGCGTGGCGACGATCATGACCGAGATCACGACGGCCACCGTCGAGCAGAGCGCGGGCATCGACCAGGTCGGCCAGGCCGTCACGCAGATGGATCAGATGACGCAGCAGAACGCGGCGCTGGTCGAACAGGCCAGTGCCGCCGCGACGGCGCTCGAGCAGCAGGCCGGGTCGATGCAGGTCGCGATGTCGGTCTTCCGGGTGGCGCGGGCGGGGTGAGCCGCCTGCCGACGCGGCCGTGTTCGGCGCGCCGCGTGAAGCGGTGTGGGTCATCGGCATCGGCGCCGGTAGCAGCAGTCCCGCTTGTATCGACATCGACGACGACCGTGTGCGGCCGCTCGTCACGACCGCACGGAGCGACGCGAACGCTCACCTAACCCGGTGGTGCATCGCGCTCGGCATCGCCGTCCGATGCGTCATCGCCCGACCGATCGTTGCGCCAGTGCGCAAGCTCGCGCCACAGCGCCGGCCGCGCATGGTCACGCGGCGGCAATTCAATGACATACGCGACGCCACGTACGTTGACCACCGCACCCGAGTCGGGCAGCGCGGGAATGCCCGCGGACGACGGATCGTCGTCCGGCTCGGCGGCGACGGTTGGGCAGGGCGGGCATGGCGACATCATGCGAATTCTCCGTGGGGTGTCGAAGCGGTGCATCAGTAACGGACCCGCCCGACCAGGCCGAGCGGATCGATCGCGTGCTGGACGGCGCCGGCGAGTTGCCGTTGCGCGGCCGGCACGTGCTTGCGGTAGTACGCGATATTGACCGGGCCGATGCCGTGTTCCGCGCTGAAGCAGCCGCCAGCCTGCACGACACGGTCGTACAGCGCGCCGCGCAGCGCCACCTGCTGCAGCGCCCCGTAGCGTTCCGCGTTGGCATGCGGAATCGACACGACGAGATGGCAGCCGCCGTCGCCGAAATGGCCGAACGCATGACAGCGCAGCGACGGATGCGCGGCGGCGAGCCACCGCTCGGCATCGGTGACGAATCCTGCCAGCGCGCCACGCGGAAACGACACGTCGAACGACAGCGGCAGGCCGTCCTGCGCGACCGCGGCCGGCAGCGCGTCGCGAATGCGCCAGAACCGTTCCGCCGGCCCGCACGCGGCGTCGAGCACCGCGCGATCGCTTGCGAGCGCGTCGAGCGTCGCGACGGCGCGCTCCTCCAGCAGCGCATCGAGCCCCGGCATGCCGGTCGCGATCTCGACGAGCGCGTAGCAGGCGGCCGTGCCGGCCTCGAACGGCGCGCGCAATGCGGGAAACGCGGCGGCGATGCAATCGACCGCCGCCGCCGACATGAATTCGAACGCCGACAGCATCTCGCCGAATGCGCGTTCGAATGCGAGCAGGCCGGCGAGCGCGGCGTCGTACGACGCGAACGCGACGAACACCGCGCACGACGACCGTTCGAGCGGCGCGAGCGCGAACGACACGGCGGTGACGAGCCCGTTCGCGCCATTCGCGCCGATGAAGCATTGCGCGACGTCGAAGCCCGCGTTGCGCTTGCGCAGCGGCGCGAGCGCGTCGATCACGGTGCCGGCTTCATCCGCCAGCACGACTTCGACGCCGAGCACGTGACGGCGCACGTCGCCGTACTTGATCAGGCGGCTGCCGCCCGCGTTCGCGCCGACGAGGCCGCCGGCCGCCGGATCGCTGCCGAGATCGATCGGCACGCAGAGCCCGGCGTCGCCCGCGACGCGATTGATGTCGGACAGCCGCACGCCGGCCTCGACCGTGATGCTGCGATTGGCCGGATCGAACGCGCGAACGGCGCGCATCCGCTCGAACGACACCACGCATTGCGTGCCGCCGCGATCGGGCACGGCCGCGCCGACGAGGCCCGTGCGCGCACCTTGGGCGACGAGCGCGATCCGGTGCGCGACGGCGGCGCGAACGAGCGCGCGCACGTCGGCGGTCGATGCCGGCCGCGCGACGCCGAGCGGCACACCGCCGTGATGCAGGACGTCGGTCGCATACGGCTCGCATGCGGCGCCTTCGAGCCAGCCGTCGCCGAGCGCTGCGGCGAGCGCGTGCCGCGGCGCGGCGTGTGCCGCGTGTGCGGGCAGCGCGTTCATCGTCAGCCTGCCCGCGCGAGCTGCTTGCGCAGCCGGCCGCGTACGACGACCAGCGCGATCAGCGGCACGACGCCGCCCCACAGCGGGCTGTTGCGCATCGCGATCGACACCGCGAGCGCGACGATGGTGACGGCGAGCAGCACGAGCGACAGCGAACGCGCCCGCGCGCGATCGACGAGCGTGCCGTCGACGAAGCCGCCGTCCGACCACGCGGTATGCACGATGCCGACCACCAGCACGCAGACGAGCATCGCGGCCGGCCCGAGTTCCTCGCCCCACAGACGGCTACCTGTCGGCGAAACCAGCGCGAGCACCGCACCGATCACGAGGAACAGGTCGACGCCGAGCGCGATGCTGTTGCGCTCCGCGCGGCGCATCAGCCACGCGCCGTGCACGAGCGCGAGCACGCCGCCGATCAGGAACGCGTGGGTCCAGCGCAGGTCCGGCTGTTCGGGGCCGAGCCGGCCGTAGAACAGGAACACGATCGCCGGCAGGAAGTTGCTCGCGTGCAGCAGGTAGCCGGTTATGGGATGGGTCGATTTCATCTGTGTCTCTCCTTCGTCGAAACAGCGGGGCGACGCGTCACGCGTCGTGCCAGCGGAACAGCCGCGCGGCGGCGAACAGGAACAGCGCGGTGCACGCGGTCATGCCGAGCAGTTGCGGCGCGAGCTGCGCGTACGGCGCGCCGTCGACCAGCGCGCCGCGCAGCGCGACCGCGAACTGGTTGGTCGGCAGGAACGCGAGCCCGGCCTTCAGCCACGCGGGCGCGGCGTGCATCGGGATCGTCAGGTCGCTGAAGAACAGCAGCGGGTAGTAGGTGACGTTGCACGCGAGCTCGGCGGCCGCGAGCGAGCGCGTGCGGCTGGCGAGCAGCACGCCGATGCTCAGCACCATCGCCGCGCCGAGCAGCACGATCGGCAACGCGCGCAGCCCGTCCGGCGTCGCGATCGGCAGCGCGATGCCGAACGCGACGCGCGCGACCGTCAGCAGCACGAGCGCCGACAGCGCCATCATCGCCATCCGCGCGACGATCAGCGCGGCGAGGAACACGCCGCGCGACACCGGGAAGCACACGTACAGCTTGAACGTATTGCGCTCGCGCAGCGCGGCGATCGCGGTGGTCGTCGAGTTCAGGCCGATCGCCATGAACGCCATCACCAGGATGCCGGTCGCGAAGAACGCGCCGTAGTCGAACGGGCGGCGCGTGGGCGCCGCGTTCTCGAAGCGCGCCTGCGCGGCCGGCAGCCCAAGCCGCTGCGCGGCGCAGCGCGCGAGCGCGATCTCGACGACTCTCGATGCCGCCTTGACCGCGAGCGAGCCGTTGAAGTCGTAGCGGATCGTCGCCGGCGCGCGCACGTCGGCGCCGAGCACGACGGTCACGCGCTCGGCCGGCGCGCCGTGGCCGCCGAAGGTTGCCTTCACCGTGTCGCTGTGCGACAGGCTGGCGACGATCTGCGCCTGGCACGCCTGGTTGTACGGCGTCGCGCCGCCGGGCAACTCGAACGCGATGTCGGCCGTGCCGAGCGAACCGGAGCCGCCGAACGCGAACAGCATCACGCTCAGCAGGAACACGGGGAACACGAGCGTCCAGAACAGCGACGAGCGGCTGCGCAGATAGCCGAGCAGCTCGTTGCGCACGAGGATCAGGAACACCTTAGTCATGGCTCGGGCCCTCGGTGCACAGGCGCAGCAGGTCGCCCGGCGTGCTCGGCGCGAGCGCGAGATGCTGGATGCCCCGTTCGCCGACGATCCGGTGCACGTTCGGATGCAGCGTCGCATCGCCGAACGCCTCGACCACGTGCGCGGCCGACACGCGCACGCCGGTCACGCCGGGCAGCGCCGCGAGCCGCTTGCGCAGCGCGCGCGCATCGGCTTCGTCGCGGCAATGCAGGACCGCGCGCGCATCGCCGACGAGCTCGGCGCGCAGCGTGTCCTGGTCGCCCTGGTAGCGCACGCCGCCGTCGCGCACCCACACGAGATCGTCGACCACGCTCAGTTCTTCCTCGGAATGGCAGATCATCGCGATGCTCGTGCCGCTTGCGCGGTGGCGCAGCAGGTCGATCACGACGCCCGCGTAGCGGCGGTCGAGGCCCGTGAACGGTTCGTCGAGCACGGCCAGCTCGGGCCGATGCGCGAGCGCGACGTAGAGGTCCACGCGCTGGCGCTGCCCCTTCGACAGCGCGCGGCACGGCTTGTCGAGCAGTTCGGCGATGCCGAGCGCGTCGGCGATCGCCGCATCGGTGTGCGCGTACATCGCGCGGTGCAGCGCGACGATCTCCGACACGCGCAGGTGATCGGGATACTCGACCTTCTGCAATTGCGCGCCGATCCGCTGCAGCGAGCGCGAATCGCGCATGAAGCGTTCGGCCGGCACGTCGAGCACGCGCACGTCGCTGCCGCCGCGCCGGAAGCCGAGCAGCGTTTCGAGCAGCGTGGTCTTGCCGGAGCCGTTCGGCCCGACGATCGCGGTGATCGCGCCGAGCCGGAACCGTACGTGGCGCGCGGAGAAGCGGAAATCGCCGGCCGCGACGTCGATCGCGCGCGCGCCGAGCGCCGCGCCCGGCGCATGCGCGTCGGGCAGCGGCGGCGTGCCCGCGCGCCGCGGCCGGTCGAACGCGGCGGGCGGGCCGAACATCGCGCGCACGGACGCAAGAAACGAAACGCTCATCGTCGGCATCCTCAGTCGAACAGCATGACCTGCGTGTCGCGCACGCCGCGGTATGGGTTGCGGCCGTGCGCGACCAGCATGTTGTCGACGACGAGCACGTCGCCGGCCTGCCACGGGAACGCCCGTTCCTCTTCGTCGAGCGCGTCGTAGATCGCCACCAGATCGTCGAACGGCATCGGCGAGCCGTCGCCGTAGCGAATCTCGTACGGAAACGCGGCGCGCGTGCCGTACATGCGCTGCAGGTAGCGATAGCTGAGCGCGCCCATCGAGCGCGGGTTCGGGTGCTGCGCGCTCGCCTGGTTGAACCACACCGTCTCGCCGGTGCGCGGATGCGTGCGCAGCGCGCTGCCGACGTGCGACACGGTCACGCTGCCGTCGTCGAGCCAGCGGCAGCCGACGCCGCGTTCCGCGCACAGCCGTTCGACTTCGTCGCGCGCCGTCGTGCCGAATGCGTCGTCCCACGGCCGGTGGTACGCGGCGAACGGCAGGTTCGGATTGGCGGCGAGGCCGTCCGCACGGTCGCCCGGCGCCGCGAAATTGCGCAGGTACATCACGCCGCGTTCCGCGAACCGCGCGCGCAGCGCGGCCGGCACGCGCGCGGTCACGCGGCGCATGTCGCAGATCGGCGTTTCGCCGCCCGCGTCGGCCGGCTGCCGGCAGTAGAACGCGACGAGGCGCGGGAATGCGGGCATGTAGGCCATCTCCTGGTGCAGCCCGATCTTGAACGGCGGCGGCATGCGGGTCGACTCGTAGACCTGGCCGTCGATCTGCCGGCGCGGCGCGGCGCCGGCCGTGTAGCCGTTCGCGTGTGCGGGGTAGAGCGCGCCGAGGCGGCCGAACGCGGCGGTGTCGGGCACCGCGAAGCCGCGCCACAGCAGCGCGCCGCACGCATCGAGCAGCGTGTCGATCGTGTCGAGCCGCGAGCGGTACCACGCGACGAACGTCTCCGGCGACGTCGCGAGTTCGGCGCTGCGCGGGCTCACGCACAGCGGCAGCGTCGCGCCGGGCGCGACCGGCGTGCAGTGCACGTCGTCGGCGCCGAGCCGCACGGCGGCATGTGCGGCGAGGAAGGCGAGATCGGTCATCGCTCAGGCCAGCGCCGGTTTCTTCAGCAGGATTTCGAAGCCGAGCGCGCCGAGCCCCGCGCTCGGGCTGTAGATCGACGCAACCTGCGTCAGACCGGCTTCGGCCACCAGCGCATGCGCTTCGTCGAGCGTGATCTTTTCCTCGACGTGGGTCGGCGGATAGTCGGCGGCCGCGCGCATCTCGGTGAAGCGGTCGAGCAGGTGCTGCGGCGCGTCGCGGCGCATGTCGTGTACGAGCGCGATGCCGCCCGGCTCCAGCACGCGGTACATCTCGGTGAGGCTCAACGCCTTGTCGGGCAGATGGTGCAGCGTCGCGCGGCCGACCGCCATCGTCAGCGTGCCGGCGTCGAACGGCAGCGCGAGCGCGTCGCCGACGCGCATCTCGATCGTGTCGTCGAGCCCGAGTTCGCGAATGCGCGGGCGGCCTTCGTCGAGCATTGCCGGATCGAGGTCGATGCCGACGTAGCGCCAGCCGCGCATCGCCGGATCGGTCGCGAGCCGCACCGGCACGACGCCGGTGGCCGTGCCGATGTCGGCGATCGTGCCGGGCGTCATCCCGCGCGCGAGCTGGCGGATGCGGCTGATGAACAGCAGGTCCCACGGTTCGAGCGTTTCGGTGGCGAAGCGATCGTAGTCGTTCGCCGGGCGCAGGTTCTTGAGCAGCATGACGTTCCTTGTGCGAAAGGGTGAGGGTTCACAGCCAGCCGACCGGCACGGCGGCCAGCAGCCGTCGCGCGGTCGCGCTGTTGACGCCGAACGCCGGGCGGCGGCGCCGTTCCACCGCATGCGCGGCCATCGCCGCGATGCGCGCGCCGAGCCCGACGCCGACGCCCCACGACGGCGCGGCGACGCCGAGTTCGAGCAGCGTCGCGGCGGTCAGGAAATCGATGTTCGGCCGCAGCGCGCGGCGCGCGTCGGCCTGCGCGCAGCACGCGTCGAACAGCGTCACGTAGCCGCCGCCGAAGCCGCAGGCCGCGAACCGGCCGCGCATGTGCGGCGGACGCGGATCGGCGACGAACAGCGGATGGCCGAAGCCGTACAGCGTGCGTTTCGCGTCGAGCGCCGCGTCGATCGCCGCGCGCCCGGCTGCGTCGAGCGCGGCCGACGGTGCGCCGGCGCCGCCGGGCACCGATCGCGCGAGCGCCGCGAGCCACTGCATCGCTTCGAGCGCCGCGCCGACGTGCGACGGCCCGCTCGCGAGGAAGCCGGACGCGATCGCCTGCGTCAGCGTGACGCCGGTGCCGATCGCGACGCGCGGCGCGAGCACGGTCGGCGTGATGTAGCCGAAGCCGGCGTGCCACGCGACGAGCAGCATGTCCATCGCGGCTTGCGCCGGCGCGTCGTGGCGCGTCGCGCCGGTCAGCGCGAGCATGCGTTGCGCTTGCGTCCGCGCGGCGTCGAGCGCCGTGCCGCCGCCGGCGCGCGGGCCGGCGGCGAACGGCCGGCCCTCGATCGCCGCGTGCAGCAGGAACGGCGCGGCGGCCGCGCACAGCAGCATCGTGTCGAGATCGGCGTCGTCCGGCGCCGGGCCGCGCATGCGTTCGAGCACGTCGTCGAGGCCGCGCAGCAGGCCGGACGCGGCGGCGAACACCGGCGCGACGCCCGCCGCACCGAGGTCGGCCGCGACCGACTGGGCGACCGAGCCGGGCGCCAGCGCGTCGGCGAACGCCGCGAGCCGCGCGGCGATCGCGGCCTCGTGCGCGCGATGGTCGGCGCGGCCGGGCGCGACGTCGAACCACAGATGCGCGAGCGCGCCTTCGAACGTCGTCGCGCCGATCAGCGCGTTCAGGTCGAGATCGCGCACGCGCAGCGCTTCGGGGTCGAGCGTCGCGCCGTCGATGTCAGTGCCGCGATGGCGCGTCGTCGGGCGGCCGAGCAGGTTGCGCGGCGCATCGGCGGTCGGGGCGGCGGGGATGCCGGAATCGAGAGTCGTGTCCATGTCATTCCGCCGCGGCGAGTTCGTCGCTGCTGACGCTGATCGCCGCGTGCGCCATCGCGGCGATCACGGCCGCGTGCTGGTCGACGACGGGCAGCACGTTCGCGAAGTAGTAGCGCGCGCTTTTCAGCTTGCCGCGATAGAACGCGAGCTCGGCCGGCATGTCGGCCGTTTCCGGCGCATCGAGCCGGCGCGCGGCGATCGTCGCCGATTCGAGCAGCACCCACGCCGACGTGACCACGCCGAACATCTCCAGAAAGCGCGTGTAGAACTGGCTGCTGCGATGCGTGTGGCCGTCCTGCACGTCGCGCGCGATGTCGTCGAGCGCGGCGGCGATCCGGTCGGCGCCCGCGCGCAGCGCGTCGAACAGCGGCCGCAGCTCCGCTTGCGTGCCGGCGTGATGCTGCTGGGCGAGGAATGCGTCGAGTTCGTCGCGGTAGTACTGGATCAGCCGCGAATGGCGGCCGAAGCCGAGCTTGTCGCGCACGAGGTCCTGCGCCTGGATGTAGTTCGTGCCTTCCCAGATCGACAGGATCTTCACGTCGCGCGCGTTCTGCTCGACGGGGCTCGCGTCGGTATAGCCGAGCCCGCCATGCACCTGGATCGCGGTCTCGCAGATGCGCCATGCCTGGTCGGAGATGAACGCCTTGCAGATCGGCGTCAGCAGCAGTTGCAGCTTGCGGTGGCGCTCGATTTCGGCCGGGTCGGCGTCGGGCGTCGCTTCGAGCATCGCCGCGCGCGTCGCGGTCGCGGCGAGCTTGCCGAGCAGGCCGCGGCAACCGTCGACGCGGCTTTTCATGTCGACCAGCATGCGCTGCACGTCCGCATGCTCGACGATCGCGACGCGCGCGGCGTTCGTGTTCGACGCGCGCTCGATCGGCCGCCCCTGCAGGCGGCGGCCCGCATACTCGACCGCGTGCAGGTACGCGCTCGACGCGACGCCGACGCCGAACATCCCGGTGCTCATCCGCGCCTGATTCATCAGCGGCATCAACTGCAGCAGGCCGACGTTGCGCCGGCCGCCGAGCAGCCAGCCTTTCGTCGTGCCGTTCGCGCCGAACACGAGATGCGTGTTCGCGCAGCCCTTGAGCCCCATCTTGCGCGGCAGGCCGATGCAGTCGACATGGTTCGGCCGCAGCTCGCCGGTCTCTTCGTCGGGCCAGAAGCGCGGCACGACGAGGCACGACAGCGAGAATGAATCCGGCGATGCGGTATCGATGCGCCCGAGCACGAAATACAGCGTGTTTTCCGTCAGCTCGTGCATGCCGGCCGAGATGTAGACCTTTTCGCCGTCGATCGCGTAGATATCGCGTTCGAGCGGCGTCGCGCGCAGCGCGACCGCGGTGAGGTCGGTGCCCGCCTGCGGTTCGGTCGCGCAGAAGCACGCGTCCCAGCGGTACGCTTCGAGCGGCGCGATCAGCGCCTTCTGATGCGGCGTGCCGTGCATCTGCAGCAGCTTGACCGCGGGGCGCGTGAAGCCGCCGTACGTCATGAACGACGGATTCGCGCCCATGAACATCTCGTAGATCATCTGCGTGACGATCGGCGGCAGCCCGTGCGCGGTGCCGAACAGCGTGTTCGACCACTCGTCGCGAAAACGTGCCCACAGCGCATGGAAATGCGAAGGAATCCGTACCTGGCCGTCGTCGAGCAGCGTGCAGCCCTCGACGTCCGCCTGCTGGTAGCTGCGCCCGAGGTCGAGCGCGAAGTCGCGCGCGCGTTCGAGCAGCGCGTCGACGGACGCACGATCGTGCGCGCTGTACGGCCCGTGTTCGAGAAAGTGCCGATCGGCCTCGAACAGTTCCCACAGAAAGAAGCGCAGCTCGCGCAGGCTGACTTTGTATGCGCTCATCATGCGTCTCCTTCGATATCGAGCGCGGCGTCGAGGCCGCCGGCCAGATCGACGACGGCCGCCGCCGCCGCGCCATGCAGCGCCGCGTCCCATACGAGCACCGTGCGGCGTTCGCCTTCATCGAGCGCGCCCGCGAGCCGGATCAGCGCGGCGGCCGATTCGGCCGACGACAGATGGCCGGCCCCGTCGTGCTGGATGCGCGCGCCCACCGGGATCGACGCGGCGTCGGCCACGCGCGCCGCGAAGCCGGGATCGAAGCCGGGCGGCACGCACCAGTCGATCTGGTTCGCGCGCAGGTTGGCCTGGTCGAGCGCGCGGCGGATCGCGCGGGCGGCGACCGGCGCGAGCGTGTCGCGTAGCGCGGCCGGCGCATCGGCCCACGGATCGGCGACCGATGGCCCGAACTCCATCGCGACGGCGCGCACGCCTCCCCACGCGGCCGGCTCCGGCGCCGGCCCCGCGCGCGACACGAGCAGCGCGGCGGCCGCGTCGCCGTAACCGACCAGATCGCCGAACTGGCGGAAGAACGGGTAGAGCCACTTGTCGCTGAGGATCATGAGCGCCTGGTCGCCTTCGTCGAGCAGCAGCCCGTCGAGCAGCATCAGCGCCGAATACCAGCCGAGCGTGCCGTTCTGGCCGAGCGCGAACGGCGTCACGCGCTGCAGCCCGAGTTCGTACTGCATGCGGCCGACGACCGAGTCGCCGATGCCTTCGTTGAGCGCGCAACTGGCGACGATCAGATGCGTCGTGCGCGCGAGCGCGCCGGAGCCGAGCTGGTCGCGCAGGTCGAGCGCCGCGTCGGCGGCGAGATCCGCGAGGCTGCGCCCCGGCGGCGCGACGCGCAGCGCGGGCCGGCCGCCCGGCGCGAGGCGCGTGCCTTCGTCGGGCGTTAGCGCGCCCATGCCGCGCGGCCGCGCAAAGCGCGCCTGCGGCAGCAGCAGATGGCGGTAGCCGGGATGGCGCTCCTGCGCCTGGATCGCGCTGAACACGACGGCGGGCGGCAGCACCACGACGCCGCCGGACAACGCGAGCGTGCCGGGCGCGGCGACGCGCGGCGCGCCGACACAGGGTTCATCGAGCGTCGACGGGGTCATGCGGCGGTCTCCTCGAGGTTCGGGCGCGCGAACGCGTCGCGATACTGCGCTTTCAGCGCCGGTCGGTCGATCTTGCCGTTCGGGTTGCGCGGCAACGCCGGCAGCGGCTCGACGACGAGCGGGTTCATGTAGGTGGGCAACGCGTCGCGGCACGCGCGGGCGATGTCGATGCGGCACGCGTCGGCGTCGAGCGTCGACACGACGCACGCGGCGATCGCCTCGCCGAGCGCCGGATGCGGAACGCTGAATACCGCGGCCTCGCGGATGTGCGGCAGCGCGAACAGCACGTCCTCGACCTCCGTGGGGCTCACGCGATAGCCCGACGTCTTGATCATGTCGTCGCCGCGCGCGACGAAGTACAGGTAGCCGTCCGCGTCGCGCCGCACGATGTCGCCGGACCATACGGCGACGTCCGGGCGCGGAATCTCGCCGTGCCGGCGCGGCAGCGGGCGAAAGCGCTGCGCGGTCAGCTCGGGCCGGTTCCAGTAGCCGAGCGTGACGAATGCGCCGCGATGCACGAGTTCGCCGGGCTCGTCGGCCGCGCATTCGCTGCCGTCCGCGCGCAGCACGAGGATTTCCGCGTTCGGCACGGCCTTGCCGATCGACGTCGGGCGCAGCGCCGCATCCGCAGGCGGCAGGTAGGTCGAGCGGAATGCTTCGGTCAGCCCGTACATCAGGTGCGGCGACGCGTGCGTGAACAGCGCCTGCAGACGGTGCAGCAGCGGCGTCGCGAGATGGCCGCCGGTGTTCGCGAAGCGGCGGATCCGCGTGCGCGCGGCGTCGCTCCAGCCGGCCGACGCGAGCTGCATCCACAGCGGCGGCACGCCGGTGATCGACGTGACGCCGAACGCGTCGCAATGGCGCGGTACTTCGGCCGGCTGCAGGAAGTCGAGCGGCGTGTAGCACGCGCCGGACGCCAGCGCGGTCGTCAGCTGGCTCAGGCCCGCATCGAAGCTGAGCGGCAGCACGCCGAGCACGACGTCGTCGTCGGCGAGCTGCTGGTACGCGGCGACGCTGAACGCGCCCGACACCAGGTTGCGGTGCGATACGACGACGCCTTTCGGCTTGCCGGTCGAGCCGGACGTGTAGAGCAGCGCGGCCGGATCGTCGTCGACCGGGCGGCCGGCGGGGGCCGCCGCCGACGTCGGCGTGTCGGTGCCGGGCGAATCGATCGCATCGGCCAGTTCCTCGATCAGCAGCGTGCGCGTGCCGACGAGCGCGGCGAGCGCCGGCAGGCGCTTGAGCCGCTGCGCACCGGTCACAAACAGCGCGGCGCCGCTGTCGGCGACGATGTGTTCGATCTGCGCTTCCTTCAATTGCGGGTTGACCGGCACGAAGATCGCGCCCAGCGCGTTGGCCGCGAGCATCGCGACCACGGTTTCGATGCGCTTCGGCGCATAGATCGCGACGCGCTCGCCCGGCTGCACGCCGCGCGCCGCGAGTACGGCGGCGGCGCGCCGGACCGCGCGGGCGAGCTGGTCGTAAGTCAGCGTGCCGCCGCCGTCGGCATAAGCCGGACGATGCGGCCAGCGCGCGGCGCCATGTTCGAGCAGGTCGGCGATGCTGATCAATGCGTTCATGATCGGCTCCTCTGGTTCAGGCAGGCCGCACGTACACGTGCGCGGCTTCGTGGGACAGGAAATGCGCCATCGAGTACGTGCGGTGATACGCGCCGCAGCGTGCGAACACCGCGATGTCGCCGACTTGCGGCGGCGCGCCCGTGTCGTCGCGGCCGATCACGTCCGCGCGGCTGCAGGTGCTGCCGACGTAGAGCGTCGGCACACCGCGCGACGGCGGCGCGGGTGAGCGGCGCACGAGCGACGGCGCGGCCAGGCGGCGCATCACCGATTCGGTCTGCGCGAGCAGGAACGCATGGGACAGCCCGCCGTCGCAGACGGCGATCGTGCGGTCCTGCCACGCCTTCACCGCGACGACGCGCGTCGCGAACACGCCCGCATCGGCGAAGATCGCGCGGCCGGATTCATGGGCGAGCGAATACTGGCCGGCCAGCGGCGCGAGCGCGGCGGCATAGCGCTCGAACGCGGCATCGCCCGGATGATCGTCGGCAAAACCGCCGCCGAGACTCAACGAGCCGAGCGGCGCGCCGTTGGCCGGCGCGAGATCGCGGGCGAGCGCCGCGAGCAGTTCGGGCAGCACGAGCGTGTCGGGCTGCGCCGGGTCCTGGCGGATGAACGAATGCGGGCCGGAGAACACATGCAGCCCGGCCACGGGCAAGCCGGCGGCCGCGAGCGTGCGCACCGCGTCGTGCGCCTCGTTCGGCGTCATCCCGAAGTGGTCGTGCCACTGCGCCCGCGCATGAACCCCGGCCAGCGCGCCGGCGTTCACGCGCAGCAGCACGGCGCCCGGCGTGCTGCCGCCGGCCGCCGCTTCGCGCGCGAGCGGCACGAAACGCGCGACCGCGTCCGGGTTGTCGAGCACGAAATGGCAGCGCGACGCGAGCCCCGCACGCATGAACATCTCGTCCATCGACGGATTGTTCAGGTAGCGCGGCGTCCTGATCCGGCCGATTACCGCATCGAGTTCGCCGCGGCTCGCGAGTTCGACGCCGTCCTCGTACGCATGCGCGCAGCGCGCGAGCATGTCCTGGTTCGGGTTCGCCTTCAGCGACACGATCAGCCGCGTGCCGAGCCGCGCCTTCAGCGACCGGTAGCGGGCGATCGCGACCTCCGGCTCGTACACGTAGCACGGCGTACGCAGGTCGGCGATCCACGCGTGATCGGCGGCGGGCGGAAGCGGGCGCTCAGGCGTCATGGCGGCCCACCGGATGAAGCGTGGCGGCCGCATACGCGCCGCAGTTCGACTGCATCACGCCGAGCACGCGCTTGCCGTGCGCGAGCGCATCGAGCCCGACGTCGGCCAGGTTGATCGGGAAATCCGAACAGCACGCGTGGCCGCGCGCATGGATGTTGTCCGCATAGAGCCGCTCGGCCGGCACGCGCATCGCGCGGCACAGCGCGTTCCAGCCGGGCAGGTCGGCGTTGTGCGGCAGCACGAGGTCGTACGCGTCGAGCGCATGCGGCTCGAGCGCGACGGCCGCGTCGATCGCCCGGCGCGTGTACGGCCACTCCATCATGATCAGGTCGGCCTCGTTCGCGGCGACCGTGTCCGACCCGCGATGCCATTTCGCGTGCGTTTCGATCGCGATGCCGCCGAGCCGGTTCTTCGTGCTGTTGCGCGCGATCAGCATCGCGGCCGCGCCGTCGCACTGCACGCCCGTCATCTGCCGCATCCGGTAGTCCTCGCCGTACACGCGGTCGGACGACACGACGAGCGCCGCGTCGAGCCGCGGATGGCGGCGCATCAGCGCGCGCACGGTTTCGATGCCGGCCGCGACCGACACGCAGTTCAGTTGCGCGACGGAGCCGAGCCACAGCGGCTCGATGCCGAACCGCGCGGCCACTTCGTGCGGCAGGCTGCGCGGCGCCGGCGGCACGCTGAATTGCTGCGTATGCACGTGCACGATCGCGCCGACGTCGGACGGATGCACGCGCGCGGTGTCGAGCAGCCGGCCGACCGCCGCGATCGCGAGATCGGTCTCGCTCGTGTCGAGCGCCATGTGGAAATAGCGGCTGCCCGACTGCGCGATCGCGGCCGCCCGCTGGGCCGGATAGTCGCGCTCGGCGGCCCAGGCCTCGATGTCGACGGGCGGGCCCGGCAGCTCGTAGGCCACCGCGTCGATGCCGATCCAGAAGCCGGCGTCGCGGGATGCGTGGGAAGAGGGCATCGTCATGTCAGTTGAGCGGCATCGCCGCGTAGTCGAGGACGTCGAGCTTTTCGAAGGTCGCCTGCACGGTCGGCGTGAGCAGGCCCATTTCGCGGATCGTCGGCACGAGGCGCCGGAAGATCGAGCGGCGGATCGAGCTCGACACCGGCGATTCGCGCACCATCGCGCTGCATTCGCGCTTGGACAGCCCCATCGGTTCCCAGATGTCGTCCGCGCACAGGTGTTCGTACAGCACGGCCGCGCCTTCGCAGATGAACTCCTCGCGTTCGCGCAGTTCGTGCGAACTCATTTCCGCGTACACGCGGCACAGCGTGATCCGGCCGACCGCGAAGTGGCGCGCTTCGTCGCGCTGGATCCGCAGGAACAAGTCCTTGATGAACGGGTCGGTGCTGTACGCGACGACGCTCTGGAAGATCGACAGCGCGATGCCTTCGACGAGCACCTGCATCCCGAGGTTCGTCATGTCGAGCGCGCTGCTCGTGATCGTGTCGTGCAGCAGCCCCTTCAGCGAGCGGCTCATCGGGTAGCTGACGTCGAGCTTCTCGTTGACGAGCTTCGCGTACGCCTCGACGTGGCGTGCTTCGTCCATCATCTGCGCGGCCGCGCACAGCCGCGCGCTCAGGCCGCTCTCGGCCGACGCGAGCTTCGACGCGCAGATCAGCGCGGCCTGCTCGCCGTGCAGGATCTGCGACAGCAGCCAGCCCTGCGCGTGATGGCGCACCTCGCGCTTGTCGGCGTCGGCGAGCTTGCCCCACAGCTCGGTGCCGTAGATCAGGAGCGTCGGGTCGGGCATGCCGAGCGGGTTGGCCGGATCGAGGTCGTGGCGCCAGTCGACGTCGGTCGCGACGTCCCACTGCGCGGCCTTCGCCTTCTCGTACAGCCGGTTCAGCGCCTCTTCGCGCAGCGCGTAGTCGTTCGACATCAGCGCGTCGACGGGCATCGACCAGCGGATATCGGCCGTGTCCTGCATCACGGTAAGCGTGTCATTCATGTCAGGGTCTCCCCGGCCGCGCGGCGGCGCCGGAATGATGGGCGGAATCGGTGAGCGGGGCGGCGGCGCGCGACGCGCCCGGATGCGGTTCGAGCCGGATCGCGAACGACGGCCACGCGCCGCGCAGTTGCGCGTCGAACGCGTCGGCGAGCCGCGCGGGCCAGATCGCGCAGCACACGCGGTTGTCGCCGGCGAATTCCGCATCGCGCAGAATGCGGTCGCCGATCCAGACGACCGGTGCGCCGCGCGCGGCGTCGCGCAACGCTTCGTCGTACAGGTGCACGCCGAGCAGCACGTGGGGCGCGAGCAGTTCGGCCGGCAGCGCGCCGAAATACGGCGCGCACACTTCGATGAATACGCGGGCGTCCGGATGCACGGCGTCGCGGATCCGCACGGTGATTTCCGCGAGGAATCCGAAATACTGCACGTGGTCGAGCAGCACGCGGCGCTCGCCACCGGCCGCGTCGTACGCATTGCCCGCGTCGTACGCGTCGCCGGCCGCTTCCGCGAGCGCGGCGCGCGCATAGTCGGCCGGCGTGCCGAGCGGCATCCGGTACGCGCTGGCCGCGACCGCGACCGGCTGCCGCGCGTCGCGCTCGATCCGGTAGGTGAAATGAACGGGACGCACCATGTCATGCCTCGCCGTCGAGAGAGAACGTCGCGTCCGGCGCGAACGCGACGTCCGCGATCGCGTAATAGCCGTTCAGCGCGAGCGAGCAGACGGCCGCGCGGCGCGGCGTGTCGCCGTCGCGGTTAGCGAGCAGCACCGACAGCCACGGGTCGCTGCCGAACGCATGCCCGAACACGCCGTGGCCGTCCGGCAGCAGCGGCGTCTTGCCGACCGACGCGAGCAGCGCGCGGCGCGACGTGGCCGGGAAGAACGGCAGCGCCGCGTGCAGCCCGGGGCGCGCCGCGCAGAACGTGCGGATGTCGCGGCCGAGCCGCACGACCGCGCTGGCCGGCGGCGCGGCGTCGGCGATCACCGACGCCGCCGGTTCGCGGCCGACGTCGACGAGCAGCGTGCAGATGCCGAAGCCCGAGCGTCCCCACGCGGGATTGCCGTGCCAGTACGTATAGCCGTGCACGTCGATGTCGACGATCTGCAGCAGCAGCGTGCGCGGCCCCGTCTCGGCCGCGGTCGCGAGCGTGCGGCGCAGCACGTAGCCCCAGCCCGCGCATTCGTACGAGCAGGTCATCCAGTCGGGCGTGTAGTCGTTCGCGCCGGCCAGCGCCTGCGCGAACACGCGATGCTGCGGCGAATCGTTCATCAGCAGCATCGACAGGATCGTCGAGCTGACCACGTAGTCGTCCGCGCCGACCGCGCCGCACAGCCGCTCGCGTTCGGCGCACGCGAGCGTGCCGATCGCGCGGGCCGTGTCGTCGAGCGGCGCGGCCACGCCGTCGCGCGACGGCGCGACGCGCCGGTACGCGAGCGCCTGCACGGTCAGCGCAGTGGCCGGGGCCGGCTGGACGGCGGCGGCCGCCATGGGGGCGAGGGGCGCGAGCATCGCCGTGTCAGGCCGCGTGCTGCTGGCTGCGCAGTTGCGCGTCGAGCTGCTGCAGCGTCGTGTACTGCGTGATGTTCAGCGCTTCCGGATCGATCGAACCGTAAAGCTGTTCGCAGAACACGATCAGCTCGACGATGTTCAGCGAATCGATGCCGAGTTCGCCGATGCCGGCGTCCGTGTCGACGGTTTCGACGTTGAGGATCTTCGCGACTTCGCGGGACAGGATGTCGAGCGCGTCGGCCGGAACGTTCTGGGTCGTCATGAGAGGAGCTCCTGGAGTTGAGTGGTTTTGATCGGGATCGATCGGCCTGTCGCGTGGGTCAACTGCCGGCTTCGCAGCGCAGGCTCTTGCGAAGCTCGTGATAACAACGGTACGAACTGCCTTCCATCTTCGAAAACGCCAGCAAGTCGCGCTGGTCGTCGAACAGCTGCACCTTGCCGTCGCGCACGAGCGCGGTCAGGAACTCGTTCGACAGCAGCTTGATCGCGAGCACGCGCTGCACCTTGCCGAAGCTGTAGTGCGCGTCGTCGGTCTGGCTGCGCGCGGCGTCCGCGATGAAGCGGTGCACGGCGCGCGCGTCTGCGTCGAGCTCGATGCGGCCGGTTCGTTCGAGCCAGCCGACGTGCGCCATCAGCGCGCGCACGAAATACGGCCGCACGACGGTCAGGTATTTGTTGAACACGGTCGGGCCGCCGATGCGCAGGCGATCCTCGGCGGCGACGCGCACCTGGCCGCCGACGTTCGCAAGCTGCAGGTTGCCCGCGAGGAACGGCGCGCCGCAGGTCGTGCGTTTCAGTTTTCGATACTCGTCGGGCCACACGAGATAGGCGGCCGGGAACATCACGCCCGGCAGGCGTGCCGCGACGACGGCCATGCAGTCGCGGTGCGCCTCGATGCCCCACACCTTGTCGACGGTCAGCGCGAGCCCGTTGTCGTCGCTGCGCACGACCGTGCGCCAGGCGGCGAGCGTCGGGCCGCCGCCGTCGCTCATCAGGAACGCGAAGTGATGGCCGGCGTCGATGCACTCGCATGCGCGGCGGTTCTGGTCGTCGGAGAAGAACAGCCCGAACATGATGCGGATGAACGCGCGCATGAACGGCTTGAACAGGTGATGAAATCCTTCGCGGCCGATCTGTTCGAGCAGCGCTTCGGTGAGCGGCGCCTCGTCGTGCCGCAGCGGTGTCGACGCGGACGCATCCGGCAGTACGTCCGGTGCGGCGGTGCGCAGCGCGATCACCATCTCGCTGTCGAGCAGCCGCACGGCGGCGGCTTCGACGAGCCGGGCCGCCGCGTGCGGCGGCGTGCCGATCGCGTCGAGGTGGCGCAGCACCGGATACGCGGCCTGGTCGGCCACGCGCAGGCGCAGCGGCGGTGCGATCGGGGTGGGGGCGGAAAGCGTGGACATGGCAGGGTTCCAGTCAGAAACGCACGCGCACGGCGGCGTCGATGCGGGTGCCGAGACCGACCATCCGGTACTCGGAATTGCTGTCGGAAAACGCGCGCGACACGGCGACATCGACGCTCACGCGCTTGTTCACGTCGGCGACGATCTGCGCGATCGCGAGCAGGCCCTTGTCCTGCGGCGAATAGACGCCGCGCAGCGAATACTCGACGCGGCCGATCTTCTTGCCGAGCCGCGCGAACAGGTAGTCGCGCAGGTTGCCGTCGACGCTCACGAAGTTGGCCGTGCCGCCGAGGCCGGCCAGCGCGGCGCCGGGCGCGACGGGCAGCAGCGCGTTGTTCGCCTGCGCCGCGCCGACCATTCGGCGCCACTGGCTCGCGTCGTAACGCGCTTCGTCGTGCGACCACTCGACGATCAGCGACAGGTTGCCGGGCAGCGCGCTCTGGATGCCGAGCGCGCTGCGCCACATGTACTGGCGGTCGTTGCGGCGATCGACGGCGTCGTACGCGGCCGCCGAATCGAGCGGCGTACCGTTCGCGATGAAGGCCGGCAGCGGCCGCGTCGTGCCGCGTTCGAGCCACGCGCTCGCATAGACGGTGTTCGAGCGCGCGACGTCGAACGACAGCGTCGCGCCGACGCCGCCGCGGCCCGCGTGACGGCCGGCGAGCAGCGCGGCCGAGCCGCCCGATCCGTTGTAGGCGCCGCGCACGAGCTGCGTCGCGCCGGCTACGTCGCGGTTGTCGACGTCGTTGCGCAGCGTGCGGTTCTCGCCGGCGATGAACTGCAGCGTGGTCTGCTCGCCCGCCCATTTCGCTTCGACGAGCGGCGTGCCTTCGACGTCGCCGTAGCGATCGTAGATGTCGGCCGTCGCGGCCCGTTTCTGGAAGAAGCCGAGCGGAAAGAACGCCTGCGACGTGTCGAGCGCGTCGATCCGCTTGCCGGCCGTGAGCGTGATGCCGTTGTCGAACGCGTAGCGCACGCCGGCTTCGTTGAAGCGGCTTGCCTGCGCGCCGAGCGAATGGTTGCTCGCGACGATGCGCGCATTCGCGAACAGGTTCTCGCCGTCGATGCGCGCGAGCAGCCCGGCTTCCTGCTGGTTGCGCGGCGAGTCGCCGATCAGGCGGCCGAGCAATGCGCGGCCGTCCATGCTGTCGACGGAGCGCGCGTAGCCGATGCCGTTGAGCGTGCCGAGCTGGTCCATCAGCGATTCTCCATGCGCGAGCGTGCAGCCGAGCGCGAGCGGGATCGCGAGCGCGACACCGGGCCAGCCGCGGCGGGCGCGATCGGGTGATGAGCGGAGGCGGTCACGATGAGCATCGGCATCGGCGTCGTACTCACTGGCCATCGGCGAGCGTGTCGGGGTTGAACCAGCCCGACGGAATCTTGCGCGGCTGACCGTCGAGGATGTCGACGACGCTCGCGCGCTGCTTCTCGACCTCGTTGCGATAGGTGATCTTGCGGATCACCTTGCGGCCGTTCGCGTCGACCGGCGCGGAGAAATCGGCGCTGCGAAACAGCAGGCCGCTCGCGAGGAAGAACTGCGCGCGCACCGGCACGTCGGTGTCGGGCGTGACCCACAGCTTGATCGTCGGATAGACGTTGTCGGGATCGGTCGCGCTCAGGTCGAGCTCGGTGGCCGGCTTGCCGGCGATCATGGTCGTGCCGGGGGCGGCCGTCGCGCGATAGCTGTCCGCCCAGTGCGTGCGCGTGATGTCGCTGATCACGACTTCGCCCTGCAGCCGCTGCATCCCGTTGATGCGCACCGCGCTGCGCGTGTTCGGCACGTAGAACCAGTGCCCGCGCGTCGTCGCGAGGTACTTCTGGCCGTCGTTCTCGCCGCTGCGCGTCAGCGCGAGCGTGTCGCCGTTGCCGCGCGTGTAGACGAGATAGCGCGTCGCGTCGCCGGACTGTCCGCCGACCTCGTTGGTGATCTCGATGTTGGTCTGCGTATCGGCGGCCGTGCTGCGGTACGCGTCGGCACGGGCGAGCATGGTCTGGGCCGTCGGCGTGTCGGCCGCCTGCGCGGCGAGCGGCACGCACGCGACGAGCGCGGCGAACGTCAGGCGAATGCGATTCATGGGGCGAGTCCTTCGAGGATGTTGCGTTTCGCGAGACCGAGCGTCGCAAGCAGCGCCGCGGCCACGCCGAGCACGACGAACGCGGCTTCGACGGCGGCCACGGCGGCGGGCGACACCGTGAATTCGAGCAGGATCGGCTTCACGCGGCCGGGCGGCGCGGGCAGGTGGATCTGCGCATGATTGAGCGCGACCATCGTCAGCAGCGCGAGCGCGATGCCGGCGGCCGCACCGAGCAGGCCGAGCAGCGCGGTTTCCTGGATCAGCACGCCGCGCACCGTCGCGGCCGGCACGCCGAGCGCGCGAAGCGTCGAGATCTCGCGGCGTCGCTCGACGATGCTCATCAAGATCCAGTTGCTCATCGACAGCAGGATCGTCACGCACAGGATCGCGCCGAACACCGAGAACTGGTTCTTGTACAGCGCGACGACCTGGTGATAGAGCGACACGAGCTGGTCCCAGGTCTTCACGTCGAGCGTCGGCAGCGCGGCGCGCAGCGTCGCGGCGGCGGCCGGCGTGCCGGCGGTGTCGTCGAGGAACACCGCGATGCGCGACGCGCGGTCGGTGCGCAGCAGCGCCTGCGCGGCCGTGAACGTCACGTCGACGATCCGTTCGTCGACGTCCTTGTTGCCGGTGCTCATCACGCCGACGATCTGCGCGTCGGTCGCGTTGATGCCGCCGTGCGCGGTCGACGCCATCAACTGCACGACCGAACCGACGTGCACGCCGAGCTTGCGCGCGAGTTCCGCGCCGACGACGACTTCGGTGCCGGCATTCGTCGGCGACAGGTAGCGGCCCGACAGCACCGTGTGATAGTCGAAGAAGCCGGGCGGCTCGCGGTTCGGCTCGATGCCTTCGCCGACGAAACCGTAGCTGAGGTCGCCGTTCGACACGAGGCCGTCGAAGTCGATGCCGCGCGCGGTCGTCGCGACGCCGCGCAGCTTTGCGATCGCGTGCGTGGCGGCGGCCTGCTCGTCGGCGGTCAGCCCGTACTGCAGCGGCCGCTCGCCGATCAGGTCGAGATAGCCGTGGTGCAGCACCTGCACATGGCCGACGCCGCTGTCGATCGACCCTTCGCGCACCGCGTCGAAGGTCGCGATCACGTAGCCGAGCGCGAGGCTCGACGCGAACGCGGCGACGCCGATCATCGCCATCGTCAGCACGGTGCGGCGCTTGTTGCGCCAGAGGTTACGCCACGCAAACGTCGACCAGTTCACGATTCACTCCCGGTACGCCGTCGCGCATCTCGATGCGGCGCGGCAGGTGCGCACACAGACGATCGTCGTGCGACGCAATCAGAAAGGCGGTGCCCAGTGTGCGGTTGGTGTCGAGGATCAACTCGGCGACCGCCCGCGCGTTGGCGCTGTCGAGGCTCGCGGTCGGCTCGTCCGCGATCACGATCGCCGGCTCCTTGGCGAGCGCGCGGGCCAGCGCGACGCGCTGCTGCTCGCCGCCGGACAGCTCGCCTGGGCGATGCCGTTCGCGCGCGGCGAGCCCCACCGCGTCGAGCATCGCGCGCGCGCGTTCGCGCCGCGTGCGCGGCGTGCCCCACGCGAAGCAGCCGAGCTCGACGTTCTCGAGCGCCGACATCACCGGAATCAGGTTGAATTGCTGGAACACGAAGCCGATGCGTTCGCGGCGAATCCGTTCGAGCGTGCCCGGCGCGTCGTCGATCCGGCGGCCTTCGAGCCAGCGTTCGCCGCTGTTCGGCACGTCGAGAAAGCCTGCGAGGTTCAGCAGCGTGCTCTTGCCGCTGCCCGACGGGCCGATGAGCGCGACGACGTCGCGCGGGGCGATCGAGATCGTCGCGCCGCGCACCGCGACGACACGGCCCGCGCCCTCGTACACGCGCGTGACGTCGCGTAGCTCGAGCACCGGCGAAAGCGACGCGGGCGTCATGCGAACGCTCCCTGGCCGGCTTCGGCGACGGCGGCCGATGCGGCGATCACGGGCAACGCGCCGTTCGCATAGAGATCGCGGCATTTCAGGCGTTGCAGCTTGCCGCTCGTGGTGCGCGGCAGCGAGCCGGGCTCGACGAAACACAAATCCTGCGCGGCGAAGCCGATGCGCGACGCGAGCAACTGCTGGCACTCGGTGCGCGTTTGCGGCGTCGCGTCGACGGGCCGTGCCTCGATCGCGACGACCAGCCGCTCGGTGCCGGTTTCGGGGTCGGGCAGGCCGAACGCGATGCACGTGCTCTTGCGCAGCGCGCTGTGCGACGCGAGCGCTTCCTCGATCTCGTGCGGGAAATAGTTGCTGCCGCGGATGATGATGACTTCCTTCTTGCGGCCGAGGATATGCAGTTGGCCGTCCGCGACGTAGCCGATGTCGCCGGTGCGGAACCAGCCGTCGGCCGTCAGCGGCGCGGCGATCGTGCCGTCGTCGGGATTCAGGTAGCCGAGCATCACCGACGTGCCGCGGATCGCGACTTCGCCGACCGCGCGGTTGCCCAGCGCATGGTCGCCGTCGTCGAGGATGCAGGACGCCATCCCGTCGATCGGCGTGCCCATCGCGAGCACCGTTTCGGTCTCCGTCTCGCGGCCGTCGTTCGCGGCGGCCGGCTGCGCGTCGCGGCGCTCGATCAGCGCGCGCCGGTCGAGCGTATCGGCGATCACGTACGGTGCGCCTTCGACCGCGCCTTCGTGCCATGCACGATGCATCGATACCGCGAGCGTCGATTCGGCCATCCCGTAGCACGGCTGCAGTGCCGACGCCGCTAGCCCGTACGGCGCGAACGTCGCGGCGAAATCGCGCAGCGTCGCGTCGTCCACGCGTTCGCCGCCGATGAAGATGTTGCGGCACGCGGACAGATCGACGCCGTCCATCGCGGCGGCGTTGAAGCGGCGCACGCAGTAGCGCAGCGCGAAGGTCGGCACGGACGTCGTCGTCGCGCGTGCCGATGCGATGCGCTTCAGCCAGCCGAGCGGATTCCGGATGAAGCTGTTCGGCTGCATCATCAGCAGCGGCGCACGGTAATGCAGGTTGGACAGCAGCGTGAGCAGCCCCATGTCGTGATAGAGCGGCAGCCACGACGCGGTGCCGTCGCCGGCCGCGATATCGAAGCGCACCGACCCGCCGATGCCGAGCACGTTCGCGATCACGTTCTCGTGGCTCAGCACCGCGGCTTTCGGATGCGACGTCGATCCCGACGTGAGCTGGACATGATGCGGATCGTGGCCGCTCTTCGCGCTGATCGGCGCGCGCGCGCCGGCATCCGCGGCGCTCGACAGCGTCGCGAGATCGACGACGCGCGTGGCGGCCGCCGGAAACGCGTCGTCGCGCCAGGCCGCGGCCTGCGCATCCGCGGCGATGACGAGGCGCGGCCGGTACAGCTCGCACGCGACGTCCGCCACCTGCCGCGCGGCCGTCGGCCGCCGCACGGGAACCGGCACGGTGCAGGGCAGTGCACCCGTCATCACGCAGGCCATCATCGCGGCCGCATGCTCGACCGACGCGGGCAGCGCGAGCATCACGAGATCGTTCTCGCGCACGCCGAGCTCGTGCAGCGCGCCGGCCTGGCGAAACACCTCTTGCGCGAAGTGCCGGTACGTGATGCCCGCTTCGCGGCCCGCATCGTCGACGAACGTCATGCGATGCATGGCGCCCGCGACGTCCTCGAGCGATTCGATCAGGCGATGAATGGTGGATGCGTACTTCGTCACGAGGGTTCTCCCCTTGAGGAACACGGCCGCTCGCGCCACGGTGCCGGCGGCGCCGTTCGTCGAGTGAGGAGGATTCTTGCCGGATCGATCGGCGGCGACAAACGGAATCTATGCAGGCTATGCATGAGCGGCACGCATCCACGAGGTGACTGGTCGGTCTCATTCGACCGGTCGTCTAGTTCACGATGTGGTGCGCTCATGCGCGGGCGTCATGCAATGCGTTCGGAAAATTCGTTTGTCCGAAACATCGACTCACAGAAGAATGGCAACCCGGCAGCGCGCCAGCGTCGCCGCGTCATCGTGCCGGGCAACCCGGCCCAAGGAGAGCGTCTTGTCCGTCACCTCATCGCTTGTCGCCCGGCCGAAACCGGTTACAGACATGAAGAGCCGCCCGAGCGGCGTGGTCTTCTCGCTGAAGCTGGTTGTATACGTTGCGCTCGTCGCGCACGGGATGATGTTCGCGCTGTCGGCGCTCGTGATCCTGAAGGTGGTCGGCATCCTGCTGATCGGTGCGATGTATGCGCACGGCGTCGAGCTGCAACACCAGGCGCTGCATTACCAGGGATTCCGCAGCAAGCGCCTGAACATGGTGTTCGGCGTGCTGCTCGGCATGCCGATGCTCGTGTCGTTCCACGCATACCAGGACAGCCACCTGCGCCATCACCGGCTGCTCGGCACGCCGGAGAACAAGGAGTTCTTCGACTACGGCGACCAGTACGGCGCGAGCCCCGTCGTCAATGTCGGGCTGTGGATGTGGCGGCTGTCGATGGCCGCGCACTATATCCAGTTCGCGAGGAACGTCGTGAAGCTCGTCGTGCCGGGTGCGCGCTTCGGCGACAACGCGCTCGTGTCGCGCGCGATCCGCCGCGACTACCTGCTGATGGCGGCCGCGATCGCGCTGCTCGCGGCGCTGTCGTTCGTGCTGCACACGTGGTTCGTCGTCTGGGTGTGGGTCGTCCCGCTCGTGTTCGTCGCGGCGCCCGTGCACGCGCTGGTCGAGATGCCCGAGCACTACCGCTGCGACCTGACGAGCACCGACCCGTTCCGCAACACGCGGACGATCGAGAGCAACGCGTTCATGACGTGGTTCACGAACGGCAACAACTATCACGTCGAGCATCACATGATGCCGAACCTGCCGATCGAGCGGTTGCACGACCTGCATGGCGCGATCGCGCCGCGCATCCGCTATTACCACCGCTCGTATCGGCAGTTCTACCATGCGTTGCTGCGCGGCCGGCTCGCGCCGCGTTCGGTGGACGACGATCGGGACGATCGCGAGCCCGATGCGGAAGCCGCCGCGCCGGCGTCGACGCAGTCGGCATGAGCGCCGGTGCGGATTGCATGGCGACGACGGTGACGACGATGCTCTATCCGGAACTTTTCAGGTCGCTCGAAGCTGTCCGCTGGGACATGGAGAAGGACATTCCGTGGGACAGGTTCGACGCTTCGCTGCTCACCGACGAGCAGGCGAAGACGATCAAGATGAACGCGATCACCGAATGGTCGGCGCTGCCGGCGACGGAAATGTTCCTGCGCGACAACCAGCACGACAGCGACTTTTCCGCGTTCATGAGCGTGTGGTTCTTCGAGGAGCAGAAGCATTCGCTCGTGCTGATGGAATACCTGCGCCGCTTCAAGCCGG